>JBDKKQ010000154.1:0-2673 GCA_039796015.1 Verrucomicrobiota bacterium | reverse complement strand
TCACCGCGGTGACCCCATCGACCGTCTCCCTCATGCCCGCCGGCCTCGACGAACAAATCACCCGCCAAGAACTGGCCGACCTCATCGAGTTCCTCAAGAACACCCGCTGGGGGCGGTGAATTCGGGGAGGCCCGAACTACCCCTCGACCTCACGGGTTCAACGGCTTCAACAGATTCAAAGGATTCCACACCCGCGAAAAGCCGAAGCCTCGGAAATGCTTTTCGTTGGCGGTGGCAAAGTCCGTCACGTTGTAGTGCCGAAGGGTCAGAGCCAGGCGGATGTCATAGATGCGGCGAACCGAGTCGCTCGTGCGGGCATGCTGCCACACCGCGTCCATCAGACCCGGTCCCGGGAAGTCGAGGACCGTCCAGTGGGGATTGCGCCGCAGGTTGTCGATCTTCCGGACGGCCTCGGAGGCGTTGAGCGGTCGGGCACAGACGACCGGATTGCGGAGCAGCGTATACACCTCCATCAGCACAAGTTCACACAGGGCGAACTCGCGGACCTCAACCATGGATTCCAGCCAGGCTCTGGCCAGCCCATGGCTTGGATGGGAGGCCTCCAGCGCCGGAAACAGAACATTGGTATCGCAGGCGATCATCAGAGGCGCGGGGTTCGGTAAATTAGGTCAATCACCCGCAAGGTCCTGAGAATCGGTCCCCAGGTTGGCGTCCAAACGCCAGTCGTCCGTGGCGAAGGGATCCTTGAGGAGCCGGGTGTTGGCCGGCGGTTCCAAGCACCACCCTGCCGCATCCGGCGAATCGGTCACGGGCCGGGTGGCCAAAAGCAACTCGGCCCCGCGACGCAAGGTTTCGGCGAACGACCATTCCTGCTCATCGGCAAGGCGTTTGAGCCTCTTGTACAAGCCATCCGGAATCTGGATCTGCGTCTTAACCATGTGAAAAACAGTGCTCCATCATTTTAGTGGATAATCAACTTCCGTCAATCCACCAGAGAGATCCGATAACCAGCAAACGTAAGAAAGGAAAATGGGTCAGGGAACGATTTTAGAAGTTCCTTTAGCCGCATTTCTACCACCCATGGCTGATCTGGTGTGCTCCCTCGAGACTGATCCCTACGCAACGAGAGTCTGCGGTCGACGTTGCCGCCCCCAGAGACTCCTGAAAAGAACCAGCCACGGCTCGGATCGCGGAGCGCCAAAATACCAACTCCGATCCATCCGTCAGATCCACATCACCAGCCACAACTGCAGTAACAGGCCGGGAATGGCAACCAACCACCACAGCAGGCCCGCGGAATCGAGCCGGCTCAACGTCCAGAAATAGGCGCTGCTGGCAGCGGCGACGAGGCCAGCCGCCAGCCACGGGTTCATTTGAAGCCCAGGCATCGCCAAGAACAGGGCAAGCCGGTAGGCCGTGTACAGCCCAGCACACCACCACGGCTGATCGAACCGGATCAACAGCCGAACCAGCGACGACAGAATCAATAGATCGATAATGACCATGGTTTGAGGTTTCTATGCCGAGTGGTCCTGCAGCGCCTCAACGCTAACTTCTTTCAACCTTCGATTCGCATTGGATTCCGACGGAGGTTTTCCATCCGCACCTCCCTCATGCCGCAGAAGCATCGGAGATTCCAAGCAGGCTCGGTAGCGGAGTGTCAGGAGGGCAGAGCGTAAAAAAGCAAATCTCTATCCATTGAGGAGCCGGTGAAGTTCGCCCAAGACCGCCTCCACGTAGGCCGCCCCGGTGGCTGCAGGCGGGACGTAAATGCGTTCGCGGAGGAACACAGGGTCCAGCGTGTCAAGACAGGCCCGAAGCTCGATGGCCTGCACGGCCGGTGGGGCATGCTCAAGATCCGGGCGGTTCAGGAATCGGGCGACCGACTCGAGGGCGACGAAAAGCGGGGCCCAATCTACCCAGCGCGGAAACTCAGGCGCGCTTTCACCCGAGGCGGCAGCCCAGGTGAGCAGGAAGCGCCAGTCATCGCGGCGGAGCCAGAACCGCTTTTCCTGGCCCTCACGCCGGCACTGCAAATGGCCGGACCGGGCCAGGTCATTCAGCGTCGTCTGGAGGGTCCGGGGGAAATACGCGAGCCGTACGGCCATCTCGCTCGGATGCCCTGACTCTTCGGCCAGCAGGTAGGCCATGACTTCGGCCCGGGCTTGCATGCCAAAGAGGGCCCGCAACTTGATGAGAAAGTTCGTCGGCCGATGCGGATCGGCCGATTGGCTTAGTTGGCGCAGCGTCAACGGGCCACGCAGCCATCCGTGTCGGGCAAATAATTCGTCGGGTAAGCCGATCACCGGCACCCCAGGAAACAGCGGTTGGGCCTCGGCCACCGTGGGCTTCTCGCGGAGCAGCGTCTTCCACTTGGCATGAACTGACCGACGCGCTAGGTGCGCCGCCATCGCCTGCAGCACCGTGACATCGCCAAAGCGTTGACTCAGGTTTTGCAACCGCTGGAGGTTGATGAACTGGCCGTTGGTGTTGAGCCAATCAAGCACTTCGTCGAACAGCCGAGGGTCCCGGCCCAAGCTCGTGGTGGTCAGGAGCAGCGCTTCCGGATCCAGCATCCAGCGGTCCACCGATTGCGACTGACCCGCAACCCCCAGCGCGGACCACTGACGCCACAGGAAGCCCAGCACGTGTTCCTGAAATTGTTCCCTAGAGGCGTTCATGCAGATCTCCGTGGCCGAGGGCTTGGAGGAC
>JBDKKQ010000153.1:0-13795 GCA_039796015.1 Verrucomicrobiota bacterium | reverse complement strand
GGCTTGTTCGACATGGCTTCTCCGTGCTGTCCGCCCTGCTTTGGAGCCTGTCCCTAGTCCTCAGCGTCCGCGGCGAGATTCCTCTGGTGGATCTGGCATCCGACGCGACGCGACAAACCCTCGTGGACCGCGAAGAAGGACAATACATTGGACACCCCACCACGGTGCTTTTGGAGGATGGTCACACGGTCCTCTGCGTGTACCCCAAGGGTCACGGCAAGGGGGCTATTCAGCTCAAGCGGAGCACCGATGGCGGTTTGACGTGGAGCCCGCGGCAACCCGTTCCAGACAACTGGGCCACTTCGCTCGAAACACCCACCATCCACCGAGTGATCGACGCACACGGGCACCGTCGCTTGATCGTCTGGTCCGGACTCTGGCCGGCTCGCCTCTCCGTCTCGGAGGACGACGGATCCTCTTGGTCGCCCCTGAAGGCCGCCGGCGATTGGGGAGGCATCGTTGTGATGGGTTCGTTGGAACCCGTGCGGAACAAACCGGGCCATTATCTGGCGTGGTTCCACGACGATGGGCGATACATCTCCAAGGGGGCCCAGCCCGCCAATCCGTCCATTTTTCGACTGTATCAAGTCCGCTCAGAAGACGGCGGTCTGACCTGGTCCCAACCGCGGGTTCTCTGGTCCGATTCTGCAATCCACCTCTGCGAACCCGGCTCGGTCCGCTCCCCGGACGGACACACCCTGGTGCTCTTGTTGAGAGAGAATCGTCGAAAACTGAATTCCCACTTCATCGTTTCTACCGATGAAGGCGCCTCGTGGAGCCCTCCGAAAGAATTGCCGCTGAGCCTCACCGGTGACCGACACACCGCAAAGTATACGCGCGATGGCCGACTGGTGATCTCTTTCCGAGACACGGCCAAGGGATCCACCACAGCCGGGGATTGGATCGCCTGGGTGGGCCAGTTCTCGGACCTTCTCAGTGGCCGAGAGGGCCAGTACCGGATCCGCCTCGGTGACAACCAACATGCCTGGGATTGCGCTTACCCGGGTGTTGAGGTGCTAGGCGATGGCACCGTGTTGGCCACCACCTACGGTCACTGGGATGCAGGCAAATCGCCCTACATTATCTCGGTGCGATTCACACTAAAGGAAATCGACCGCAGGCTCTCTGTGAAACCCTGAGCGGTTGATCCAAAAAACGTCTCTGCCTCGGGCCAATCGAGACAGTGGGCCCAAGCCACGGGAGCCTCGAGGTCGCACCCTCCGAAACGGGCCCTGCATCCATCGCCTACTTCCGCAGATGTTTGAAAATCTTCCCGGAAAAATAAGGCAGTGCAAAAAACACCTCCTTGAGCATCCGCGGCGACATCTGAGAAGGGACGGTCGCGGTGACATAGGCTCTCGGGTGGACCAGATCCTGGGGCCAGGGTCGGGCCGCTTCGTGAGCCTTCGGATAATCGGCCAGACGGCTTTCGCGGACAAACAAGAACAAGTTCTGCACATACCACCAGGCCACTCGATCATTGCCCCAAATTTGATGACGTAAACAGTCCAGCGGGACAAAACCCTGTGAACGGAAACGCTCGATCCAATAGCTTTGAAATTGCTCGTTCACATGGTGGGTGCCTCCTTGCCCCGGGATCGCAGCACTGAAGGCCACCGCGTCCCCCAGCGCACAAAGATCCGCCACAAAACTGTCCGCACGCGATCCATCGAGGTGCTCGGCTACTTCAAGGCAGTTGACGAGGTCGAAGCGCCGGTCCAAGCGCAGCGGCTGCGCCAAGTCTTTTCTGAGAAATCGATCCCCCGGAATCAAAAGCTGGTCGACCTGCACGATTTCGCCGTCGATGCCAAGAACCTCGCAACCTGCCTGGGCATAGGCCTGCGCCCAGGTTCCGGACCCGCATCCCACATCAACCACCGTCTTGGCTGGGACCAGACCCAGCAGCAACGGGACGACCTCCCTCGCCGAAACGGCGGAATCCTCCTTCAGTCCCTCGTAATACCGGGTCGAATAGGCGCTCATGCCGCAGAAGGCTAAAGGCCCTCACCACTTGGGGAAAACGGAATCTGACGCCAGTTGATGGTCAACAGGGATCCGTAAACCTCTCCGAAAGCTCATCTCTTCAAAGTTGGAGCGACCCAGCACTTTATTGTGCCGTCAAAAGGGACAACAAAAACCTTGCACTAACCTGCACGGAAACTAACTTCATTGCTCTTCGAGCGTTGCGCGGTTAGCTCAGTGGTAGAGCATTACCTTGACACGGTAGGGGTCACAGGTTCGAACCCTGTATCGCGCACCATCTCTTGTTCCGGAGTCTTTGTTCCGGATTCTGTTTGTCCTTGAATTACTAATTCCAAAATTAGTAACTCCAAAATTAATAATCCCCAGACTCCCCTCCCCTCTCGGGACCCTCGGGACTCGGCGATCTCTTCAAGACCTGATAGGTCCAATTTCAAAGCTCGATTCACAGACTGATCCTAATCCCTGCTGATCAAGACCTGCCGGCTAGGTCCTGAAATCGCGGGCTCCTTGCAGATTTCCAACGTCATCGCAAAAAGACCGCCCGAAGGCGGTCTTTTCCATTAACCGATGATGAGAGTTCTAAAGAACTCAGCCTCGCGACTCCGAAGCGGGTGTGCCGTAGGCCTCCATCCCGACGCAGGAGCAGACGAGATTTCGGTCACCAAAGACATTATCGACCCGACCCGACGCGGGCCAGAACTTGAAATCCTTTAGACCGTCCACCGGGAACGCTGCGCGTTCTCGGGTGTAGGAATGATCCCAAGCCTCGGCAGCAATCTGATCCGCCGTATGAGGCGCATTCTTGAGCAAATTGTTCTTCGCATCCACCTGACCCGATTCCACCTCCAGGATTTCAGCGTGAACTTCGATCATAGCCTCGCAGAACCGATCCAATTCGGCCCGCGGCTCCGACTCGGTTGGTTCGACCATCAGCGTTCCCGCCACTGGCCAACTCAAGGTGGGCGCATGCAACCCGTAGTCCATTAATCGCTTAGCCACGTCCTCGGCGGTGACCTTCTTGAACTGGCGCAAGTCCAGGATGCACTCATGGGCAACGCACCCATTGGCCCGGTACAACGTTGGGAAATAGGGCTGCAGCCGCTGGGCGATGTAATTTGCGTTCAGAATGGCTACCTGAGTGGCTTCAGTCAGCCCCTTGTCACCCATCATCTGAATGTACATCCACGAAATGACGCAAATCGATGCACTCCCCCATGGGGCCGCACTGACCGCTCCGATCGGATCCTCGCCACCCAAGTTCACCACAGCGTGGCCGGGCAAAAAGTCCACGAGATGTGCGGCCACACAAACCGGTCCTACGCCAGGACCTCCTCCTCCGTGCGGAATGCAAAATGTCTTGTGAAGGTTCAGGTGACACACATCAGCCCCGAGCGTTCCCGGAGAAGTCAGACCCACCTGAGCATTCATGTTCGCTCCGTCCATGTAGACTTGGCCACCAGCCTCGTGGACCCATTGGCAAATATCCTTCACCGCCACCTCAAACACACCATGAGTGCTGGGGTAGGTAATCATCAGAGCGGCCAGTTCGCCCCGATGCTGATCGACCTTCTGCCGGAGATCAGCGACATCGATATTGCCCTCGAGATCGCAGCCTACCGGAACCACCGTCATTCCTGCCATCACCGCTGAAGCGGGATTAGTTCCATGAGCGCTGGTCGGGATGAGGCAAACATTTCGGTGCCCTTCTCCCCGACTGCGGTGCCAAGCACGGATGATGAGCAGTCCGGCATATTCGCCCTGAGAACCAGAATTCGGTTGCAGCGAAACCCCCGCAAATCCAGTGCACGAAGCCAGCCAAGCTTCCAGTTCTTCAAACAACTGCTGGTAACCGCGGGTTTGCGACAACGGCGCAAATGGATGAATGGCACCAAACTCCGGCCAACTCACTGGGAACATCTCTGCAGACGCATTCAGCTTCATGGTGCAGGACCCGAGAGGGATCATGCTGTGACAGAGCGACAGGTCCTTGGATTCCAAACGCCGAAGATACCGGAGCATCTCGGTCTCGCTGCGATGCTTCTGGAAGACCGAATGGGTCAGGAAGGTGCTGGAACGTTGCGGCAGCACCGGAGCGCACACCGACAAGTCCTCTAGGGCGAAGGGCAACATCTCACCCCGGTGAAAGGCCCTGAGAATTTGCAGAACCTCCTCCAAACCGGTGGTTTCATCCAACGAGACTCCAATGCGCTGAGCATCCACACGTCGAAGGTTAATGTGGAGAACCTCGGCGGACTTGTGCACGACCGTTGCATCGGGCACCAGCACTGTGAGCGTGTCAAAGAAGGTGTCTGCGGCCAGTCGCAACCCCAACCGCTGGAGACCCGCCGCCAGCAGTCCCGTCAGTCCATGAACTCGGCGGGCAATGGCCATCAACCCTTCCGGCCCATGGTAAGCCGCGTAGGCCATGGCCATGTTGGCCAGGAGTGCCTGAGCTGTGCAAATGTTCGAGGTCGCCTTCTCGCGTCGGATATGTTGTTCACGGGTCCCGAGCGACAACCGCAAGGCGGGGCGTCCACGGGAGTCCTTGGAAACGCCCACCAAGCGACCCGGCATGGATCGCTTGAATGCGTCCCGAGTCGCAAAATAGGCCGCATGCGGACCACCAAAACCCAGCGGGACACCAAAGCGCTGAGCGCTGCCAACGGCAACATCGGCGCCCCATTCGCCCGGAGTTTTCAACAGCGTCAATGCTAGCAGGTCTGCAGCGAATACCACCAAAGCCCCTGCCTCGTGGGCTGCCCGGACCAATTGAGAATAATCTCCCACCTCGCCCGAACTCCCTGGGTACTGGATCAAGACACCGAACACCTCGGGCCCGAACGATGCTTGCCTCCAATCGCCCACAACAACCTGCAAGCCCAACGCCTCGGCCCGTGTCCGCACCAGATCGATATTTTGCGGATGGCAGTCCGAAGCGATCCAGAACGTGTTGCGATCGGCATCCGCTTCTTTGACTCGCCGGCACAAAGTCATCGCCTCAGCGCAGGCTGTTGCCTCGTCTAAAAGGGAAGCGTTGGAGATGTCCAACCCCGTCAGATCACACACCATTGTCTGGAAGTTCAGCAACCCCTCCAAACGGCCCTGTGAGATCTCCGCCTGGTAAGGAGTGTACTGCGTGTACCAACCCGGATTCTCCAGAATGTTTCGCTGGATCACCGGCGGCGTGATCGTGTCGTGGTAGCCCAGTCCAATGTAGGACTTGTAGACTTGGTTTTTGGCGGCGATGGACCGCAACCGAGCCAGGGCGGCGGTTTCCCCCAAAGGCAGAGGAAGACTCATTGAGTCATTCCGACGAATCAGTGCGGGGACAGCGGCCGCCACCAAAGCATCCAACGATGCGTGACCGCAAACCTGAGCCATGGCATCCCACTCCTGAGGGCGAGGGCCGATATGGCGGTGGGCGAACGAATCAGGATGCTGAGACAGCGACACAAGGCTCATGGATTAGAGAACCCCGCCAGAGCGGGGAACACAAAGCTACGTCTGCACCTCATCCAGGCAAGTGCGACCTTGCCCCCATCTTCCTGTTCCTTCCGAAAACCTCACGAGCCTGTCCCTGAACTTTGGACTACGTCTCAGCCCCTTAGATTAGAACCACCCCATCAAATCCCCCCACTACCATTCCCGTCCGCTATGGCCATGGCCGCTGTAGAGCCTGTCCCTTGGGAAAACCTCACGAGCCTGTCCCTCTGAACTCTAGCCTCCATCTCGCCCTCTTTTGAATTAGGACCACCCCTTCGAATCCACCACCACCGTTCCCGTCCGCTATGGCCGTTATTGGCCTCTATAGCCTGTCCCTTGTGTGGCTGCTGTAGCCTGTCCCTTGAGCAATGAAATCCCATCCAAACTGACCCATTGTGCCGGATCCTCGGAGATTGTCCTTTGGCAGAACGGGATCGAATGCTAAGAGCCTGTCCCTAAGCCGGTTGCTGCCGCTCAGCTGTTCCGGTCCAAATCGCTGTGTCGAAACATTCTTATCCTAACGGATCGCCAGCCAAGTTGGTTCGCCCCTTGGTTTGCAAGCTGCATGCCTATGTGCCGGGTGAACAACCCAAGGTGAAAGGGTTGATCAAACTCAATACCAACGAGAACCCCTACCCGCCGTCACCCAAGGTTTTATCGGCAATGCGGGCGGCGATTGACGGCCGAATGAGGTTGTACCCCAACCCCTCGGCTCAATTGCTCCGAGAACAACTGGCTGACCTACACAAGTGCTCGCCCGATCAGATCATCATCGGAAACGGCTCAGACGAATTGCTGGCCTTGGGTGTCCGTGCCTTCGTGGAGCCCGCTGCCAACGGGGATTCTGCATCGAGCGAGCCTTCCAAAAGCCGTGTCCAATATTTTGGACCTAGCTATTCGCTATACCCCGTGCTGGCCGAAACACATGGGGCCACACCATATTCCGTGCCGTTATTGGAAGATTTCGGACTTCCCTCGGTTTCCCAACTGCGTCGCGATAAACGCTGGGATTTCCAGGCCGCGCTAACCTTCATCACCACCCCAAATGCGCCGAGTGGTCGCGGATATTCCACCCGCGAACTAGAGGTGCTTTGCAGCGCCATGAAAGGGGTAGTGGTTCTGGACGAGGCTTACGTGGACTTCGCAGACGAGAACGCCTTGGAGCTGTGTCTCAAATATCCCCATGTGATCATTTCTAGAACCTTCTCAAAGGCCTATTCGTTGTGCTTCCAACGAATCGGCTACTGGATCGGTCATCCAGAATTGATCTCCGCGCTACACCGAATTCGAGACAGCTACAATGTGAATGGTCTCGCCCAAATCGCGGCATCCGCCACACTGAAAAACCTTTCCTACTACCAGCGCAACTTCCGGCGTGTCACTGAATCTCGGAGTCGGGTGGCACAAGCATTGACCGGTTTGGGTTGGACAGTTCTACCTTCGCAGACAAACTTCATCTTAGCCCGACCGGCGGGTCCGCCAGCACACCAGTGGCTAGAAGACCTTCGCCGGAAAAAAATTCTGGTTCGTTGGTTCGCCTCTCCCAATCTCGAATCGTTTCTGCGGATCACAATCGGGTCCGAATCGGAAATGGACACCCTACTCAAGACCATTCGCGGCTTGTCGGTATCGAAAACCACTCGCTGAGTCCCAGCACCTCACGACACACTTAATCGGCTGATGAATCTCCCAAACCAATTGACCGTTTCCCGTTTCGCGCTGACGGGCTTGTTTTGGGTGGCGGCATTTGCGCCGTTTCCGGGAAACCGCTCGTGGGCATTGGTCCTCTTCAGCCTGGCGAGTCTCACCGACTTCTTGGATGGAAAGATTGCTCGTGAGCGCAAGTTGATTACGGCCTTCGGAACGCTGATGGACCCCTTGGCGGACAAGATCCTCACCTGTTCTGCCTTCATCGCCTTCATCGAACTGAGACAAATCGAAGCGTGGATGGTGGCGGTAATTGTCGGCCGAGAACTGGCCATCACCGGACTACGCCTGCTGGCGGCCTCAAAGAACGTCGTTCTAGCAGCCGAGCGACTAGGCAAGCACAAGACGGTGTCCCAAATTACCACAATCTTGGCGACGCTTCTGGCCATGAGCTACCCGCAATGGGGATTCGTCGGCGAAGTGCTCTTCGCTTGGCCCGTGCTGGGTAGGCCCTGGATTGTCACGTTTGCACAAGCCACTCAATGGGTTGCGGTGGCACTGACCCTGTATAGCGGCGCCACCTACCTCTGGCGGAACCGCCACCTGTATCTTCACGATATGTAGGGTCAGCGACGGCGTAAAAACCGACAAAATCTGTCAGTTTGAAAACCACCGTCTCCAAAATTCCAACGCCTCATCAATCCGCCCCCTTCTTGTTCATTGCCCAAGCGGATCCTGATTCAGTCTATTGAGCCCTGAACGCCCTCGGGTTCCATTCGAAGAAGGAAGAAATGCGGCTGCTCAATCCGGAAGAAAACCTCTCCAAGAACATGGCAAACCGTGGTTTTGAAACCGGCAACCTTCCGTGGGTTCCAGAACGGTGCTGACACTGTAGGTCAGGCAGCAAATCTTGGCGAAGTTCGGGCGAACCTACGACAGATCTCTAAGTAACTACGGCCGATCTCTGAATGCGACCCGCGCACCCTCAACCGCCTGCAAAGGCGGGTATCAGACGCACCGAATCCCCGGAGCGCACCGGCGTCTGAAGTTCCCGAAGAAACCGAACATCCTCGTCATTGACGAGAACCAGAACTGAGCCACGGACCGTGCCGTCGGGCTGACATAACCGATCATAGACTCCATTGAAGCGCTCCTGCAATTGCAGGAGAACCTCGCCAAGGGTTCCGGGCCCGACTTCGACAGCCTCTTCGCCATCACACAGTCGACGGAGTTGGGGCGGGATCAGAACTTCAACCATGGCCTTGGATCATCAAAAACTCGCCCTAACAGCCCGATCCGCGTTAACTCGCCGCCTCGGCCTGATCTGAGGCCAACAGTGCCTCAAATTCACGGAGGCTAGGTTTAATAACCCTCGACTCACCGCAATGCCCAAGCATGGCTTCCAGCGTCTTGAGGCCGTTGCCAGTGATGCATAGCACTGCGCTGGAATCGGACGGAATCTTGCCTTGGGCGATAAGCTTCTTGGCAACACCCACGGTTACGCCACCCGCTGTCTCTGCGAAGATTCCCTCTGTTTCTGCGAGCATCCGGATGCCATCACGAATTTCGTCATCTGAAACATCATCACTGTGGCCACCAGTCTCTTTCATGACCTTCAGAGCATAGAAACCGTCGGCGGGAGTCCCGATCGCCAACGACTTGGCAATGGTATTGGGCTTCACCGGCTTGAAGAAATCCAACCCGGCTTTCTGCGCGGTCGTGATCGGAGAGCAACCCGTGGCCTGGGCTCCGTGAATTTTCCACCCATGGCTCTGGACCAATCCCAACTTAGAAAACTCCTGATAGCTCTTATGGATCTTGGTCAGCAAGGAACCGGAAGCCATGCAGACCACCGTGTGTTCTGGAATCTGCCACCCTAACTGCTCCTGAATCTCGAAGCCCATGCTCTTGGAGCCCTCCGCATAATAGGGTCTCATATTGACGTTCACAAACGCCCATCCGTACTTGCCGGCGATCTCTGCACACAACCGGTTCACCTCGTCATAATGACCCCGGATCGCCACGACATTCGCCCCGTAGACCAGAGAATTGACGACCTTGCCCTGCTCGAGGTCCGAGGGAATGAAAACGTAGCAATGGAGGCCCGCGGCCGCAGCATTGGCCGCAACCGAATTGGCCAAATTGCCCGTGGACGCGCAAGCGACCGTCTTGAATCCAAGTTCCACGGAACGACTCAGAGCAACGCTCACCACGCGGTCCTTGAAGGACAGCGTCGGATAATTGACCGCATCGTTCTTAATCCACAATTCGCGGATCCCCAACCGAGCGGCCAGACGATCTGCCTTGATGAGTGGAGTATACCCCACCTTAGCTCCCACCGTTGGTTCGCCGGCAATCGGGAGCAGTTCCCGATACCGCCACATGTTCTGGGGACGCGAGCAAATCTTATCGCGGGTGAGACTCTGGCGGATGCGCTCGTAGTCATAAGCCACTTCCAGCGGTCCAAAATCGAACTCGCAAACATGTGTGGCCCCCAGGGGGTATTCTCGACTGCACTCCCGGCACTTCAGTGCCTTCATGAATCCGTTGCTCTGGCTCATAAGAAAAATAACCGCCGCGGCAACCGATCAGCGCACATCCAAAAAACCGACGCGGTGGGAAACAAAAACCCCTTCCGCAAAGCGAGAAGGGGTCTCCTATGGAGACGACGCTTCTCATCTTCGCCGAAACTTTGTAGTTCCGACCGGATTTGGCACCTGGCCGTCGAGCACGTCAGCTCCACCGGTTGCCGTGGCTTCATCGGGCCGTCCCCTCTGCCACTCTGGATGAGCGCCACAGTTACCTGCAGCAAAGGTAGTTAATCCGCGGCAGGACCCAATCTGTCAAAAGTTTTCTGTCTTCAACCTTCATTTGAATCGCCCTCCCCCGGATGCAATCCATCGACAATGAACCTCTGCTGCAGCCGAGTTGAGGCCCCGAGTTTTGAAAGCCCGGGGCAACCCCCTTTTTTCTTTTCCTAAACATTCGATCCAAACAAGAGCCTGTCCCCAATCAAATCACCGATTCCCCGAGCTCACGGACATCTACCAACCGCAGAACTTCGCGCCTCGAACCCCCAGAGTTACATGAGCCTACCACCCCAAAGAGGCGCTAAATAAGAGCCTGTCCCTCATAAGAGGCGCTATATACGAGCCTGTCCCTCATAGACCCGGAAGACCTTTGACTTCTCTTTCGCAGACTCCGCGCTAGTTTGCACCCGCCATGAATTCCGTTAGCACCGTCGTTCTTTCCCGCGATTGCGACGCGATCCAAATCCCTGCGGGCAATGTCGTCACTCTTCCGGCAGGAACCGAGGTCGACATCACCCAGACCCTCGGTGGGTCCTACACCGTCCACGCCATGGGCGGCCTGTTCCGCATCGGGCCCAAAGATGCAGACGCTTTGGGAATCACTCCCTCCGCCGAGGTATCGACCGCACCCGTCACCGGTGACACGGACGAGAAATCGGTCTGGGAAGCCCTCCGCAGCTGTTATGATCCCGAAATCCCGGTCAACATCGTCGATCTGGGACTGGTCTATGACATGGGGATCGAGCTTCTCCCCAGCGGCACCAAAAAGATCTTCGTGAAGATGACCCTCACAGCTCCTGGGTGTGGTATGGGAGCCACCATCGCCGGCGACGCCCAACAAAAGATCCTCACCCTGCCTGGCGTTGAAGACGCATCGGTTGAGATCGTCTGGGACCCACCCTGGCATCAAAGCATGATCACCGCCGAAGGACGTCGCTTGCTAGGACTCGAGTAACTCTGATCTTAGGTTTCTCAAGCCCCTACCACCCAAAGCCACGCCCCTATCCGTGACTGATCACCTGACATGAAGAAGACCGGCCCATTTCACGACATCCCCTCCGTCCTCAGCGATATCCGCCTGGGCAAAATGGTGGTTGTCGTGGATGACGAGGATCGTGAAAACGAGGGTGATCTCGTATTGGCTGCCGAAAAGGTGACCCCGGATGCGATCAACTTCATGGCCAAACATGGCCGAGGACTAATCTGCGTTCCGACTGTTGGCGAGCGACTCAAGCAACTGGGCATCGAACAGATGGTTGTGCAGAACCGCGACGCTTATAAGACCGACTTCCAGGTCAGCGTCGATGCTGCCAAAGGCATCAGCACCGGCATTAGCGCCGCCGACCGAGCCAAGACGATCCAAGTCATGGTGGACCCAACGGCCACACCCGCAGATCTCGTCCAACCCGGGCATATCTTCCCTTTGCGATCCAAGGCTGGAGGGGTCCTGCGCCGAGCCGGACATACTGAGGCGGCCGTTGATTTGGCCACTCTGGCGGGCCTGCGACCCGCAGGGGTGATCTGTGAAATCATGAATGATGACGGCTCGATGGCACGTCTGCCAGAGCTGCTGCGTTTCGCCAAGAAACACAAACTCAAGATCTGCACCATCGAATCACTGATCCAGTTCCGCCGGAATTCCGAAAGACTGATTGAGCGAGTTGAATCGATCCGCATGCCCACCGACTACGGTGATTTCACTCTGCACCTATACTTATCGAAAGTGGATGGAGCCGAGCACTTGGCTCTGGTGAAAGGTGAAGTGTCCGGCAAAAAGGGGGTCATGGTCCGGGTGCACAGCGAATGCCTGACTGGCGACGTTTTTGGTTCACGCCGATGCGACTGCGGCCCCCAGTTGCACGCGGCTATGGAGCGAATCGAGAAAGAAGGTCGCGGGGTAATTCTCTACATGAGGCAGGAGGGTCGAGGCATAGGGCTTGGTGCTAAGATCAAAGCCTACAAGCTACAAGAGCAAGGTTTAGACACCGTAGAAGCCAATTTGCAGCTCGGTTTTCCGATGGACCTCAGAGACTACGGCTTTGGGGCACAGATGCTGTCGGATCTGGGCGTGAAGAAAATCCGCCTCTTGACCAACAATCCGAAGAAGGTCGTGGGTTTGCAGGGGCATGGGTTAGAGATCATCGAGCAACTCCCCATCCGGGTGGTGCCCAATCCGGACAACGAGCGCTACCTCAAAACCAAACGAGACCGCATGGGCCACCTGCTCTAGTCGGGATGCCTTCGGTCAGGTGAGAAACTTGTGAGGTTACTCGCTACTTTCAGTGGGTAGCAGTAGCTCCCAAGATGGGGAAGCGACTTGAAGATTTCTTGTCCCGGGCGGGATTGATCCGAGGCGTCAACAGCAATTGCTCCGGTGTTCGTGAGAAACGTCCAGGTTGCGTCAAGAAGTTGCCAAACCGCATAAAACCCAAGCTTTCCGGGGGGGTACGTATCGAAAGTTCGGAGACTTCTCAACGCAGGCGAGATCATCGTTCCCACCTTCCAAACTTCTGGTCTTGCAGGCCTTTAAGGCAATGGGAACTCCCGGTTGCTGGGAGCCACTGGCCGTCGGGGACAACCGATCTCGACGGTCACCTCACTGAAAACAGCGAGGAACCACTTGTGATCCATCTATTTGGAAAACGGTGCCGTCCGTCGTCGGGTTTCAGATGTGTTAGCAATAAACTAGGAGTCCCAAGAATCAAAAAACCGGACTTGCCGACTAGTTTATTTTGATCACGGGTTGTACCGGTGGCGTTGAACCAACCCCGGCAACCCTCGATTCACACCTAAAGAACAGTGATTTCTTGAATCAGGCCTTGGCCTGACTCAGACATCACACAAACCAACCGCCTGCCTCAGTGATCCCAGCACATCAGGACGGGCCGGTATAAATTCCTGGGCAACAAAACCCTTGTAGCCCGTGTCTGCTATGGCTTTGAGGATAGCGGGATAATTCAGCTCCTGCGTCTCATCGATCTCATGACGCCCTGGAACACCACCCGTGTGATAATGGGCAAAATAGGCGTTTTGCTTGCGGATCGTGGCAATCACATCCCCCTCCATAATCTGCATGTGATAGATATCGTAGAGGAGCTTGAACGACTCGGAACCGATCTCCTTGCAAAGAGCCACACCCCAGGCGGACCTGTCGCACATGTAATCCGCATGGTCGACGCGCGAGTTCAAAAGTTCCATCACCAGCGTCACCTGATTTCGCTCACAGACCCCCATCAACCGCTTCAACCCAGTGGCACAATTCTTGAGCCCAGATGCATCGTCCATTCCAGCCCGATTGCCTGAGAAGCAAATCACATTCTTCAGACCTGCCTTGGCGGCCAACGGGATCAATTCCTCGTAGGCGGCCACCAAGGTATCGTGATGCTCCATCCGATTGAAACCCTTGGTAATACCGCCAAGACCGTTCTTCACCGGGTTGCTGGTGATTGCGCAGGTCAGCCCGTGCTTCTTAACCGTTTCCCATTCACCCGGGCCGAGCAACTCGATGGACTGGAGCCCCATGGCCTTGCCGGCAATGGCCAACTCCTCGAGAGAGACCTTGGGATAGCACCATTTGCACACGGAGTGATGAATACGTCCCCGCAGACCACTGACCGCATCAGCGGCCCCGAGACGCTGAGAGAGGGAGGCAGCAGCCAATGAGGCTGCAGTGGTCATAGCGGATCGGCGCGTAAGTCTCATCGGTGCTCCCATAGACAAACAGCCTGTCCCTCCCGTCAAAACAAAAACAATTTAAGGGACAGGCTCTTTTTTCGAAAGAACCGGTCCAGAGGCAACGAATCATGAGGTAGACGCTTCATGAGAACACGACGCCTCAAAGCCCATCCAGATGCCTCCAGCGGCTTCTACCA
>JBDKKQ010000152.1:0-3684 GCA_039796015.1 Verrucomicrobiota bacterium | reverse complement strand
GAGAGCGGTGGCCAGGCTGAGGCACATCCACAAGAGATTGGCTGATCGGGCGCTCAGGAAAATCGATGTCATGTCAGGTGGCGGGTGGGAGTCGTTTTTCTTGGAGCGATGGAGGCCTCTATCCCTTCGGCGACTCGGTTTTGCCGATTTTCCGGGCGTAGGGAGAGTGTAGGTTAAAATAGATCCCGCACAGCGGCTTGGTGCCGGAACTTTCGCTGAGAATGACCGTGACCTGGCGGTTCAGAGCAATCCCGTGTTTGAGGCCGGGAGCGCGGTTTTCGAAGGCCTGAATGGCCTTCTCGATCAGCGACTGCAAAGCGCTTTCCATTTCTTCCGGCACCTGCTCGATGCAGACGATGTGACGTTCGTAGCTTTGGAGTGCTGCCCGCAGTTCTGGCGCGAACAAGGTCGTGGCCAGGGTTTCGGGAGGAGTGGTGTCGGACATGGAAATTCTGGTGGGGACGGTGAGGGCTGGGAAGATGCCTGAAAAGATTCTTCCGGCCCCTCGGCCTTTGGGCTTAGGCCATGATGCCCCGGACGACCTTGCCGTGGAGGTCAGTCAGGCGGAAATCCCGCCCGGCGTGGTGGTAGGTGAACTTTTCGTGATCGAAGCCCAACAGCGCCAGCAAGGTGGCGTGGAGATCATGGACATGGACCGGGTTCTCGGCGGCCGCGAATCCGAACTCGTCGGTAGACCCATACACAGTGCCGCCCTTCACGCCGCCACCAGCCAGCCACATCGTAAACCCATGGTTGTTGTGGTCGCGGCCGTTGATCTTGCCCGAGTTGGCTCCCGGAGTTGGTAGTTCGACCGTGGGTGTTCGGCCGAACTCGCCGCCCCAGATGACAAGCGTATCTTCGAGCATCCCGCGCTGCTTGAGGTCGGTGAGCAAACCCGCGATGCCCTGGTCGCTCTCGCGAGCCAGCTTGCGGTGGTTGACCTCGAGGTCGTCGTGGTTGTCCCAAGGTTGGCCGGATCCGTGCCACACTTGCACAAAGCGCACGCCCCGCTCGACCAGTCGGCGGGCAATGAGCAATTGGCGCGACTGGGTACCCTCGCCGTAGAGCTTCCGCACCGACTCCGGCTCGCGCTGGATGTCGAAGGCGTCGGCCGCATCCATCTGCATGCGGTAGGCCAGTTCGAAGCTTTGGATGCGGGCGTCGAGCTGAGGATCGGTAGTGCGAGCCCGTCGGTGTTCCTCGTTGAGTTTGCGCAGGAGGGCCAACTGGCCTTTCTGAGCCTCGGGTGAGGTGCGGACGTTGTTGATGTTCTCGATGAGCTTCTCGATCTGCGTATGCTTGGTGTCGATGTAGGTGCCCTGGTAAACACCCGGCAGGAATCCGCTCTGCCAGTTCTGCGATTCCTGAATCGGATAGCCGCCGGGGCACATCACCACGAAGCCGGGCATGTTTTGGTTGTCGCTGCCCAGGCCG
The DNA here is from genome assembly GCA_039796015.1 of Verrucomicrobiota bacterium. GTDB lineage: Bacteria > Verrucomicrobiota > Verrucomicrobiia > Limisphaerales > UBA9464 > SXXZ01. Next base: position 2,250 of record JBDKKQ010000152.1, on the reverse strand, counting down.
TAGGTCACCCAGGAGCCGAAGCTGGGCCGCACTTGGCGCGCCTCGCCGCAATTCATGAGCAACAGCGACGGCTCGTGATTCGGCACGTCGGCCTTCATCGAGCGAATGACGCAGATGTCATCAATGCAGGCGGCTGTCTTTTCGAAGAGATCGCTGACTTCGATGCCGCTCTGTCCGTATTTTTTGAACTGGAAGGGCGATCGCCACGCGGCACCGGTCTTGCGCTCGGTGTTGTGGTGGATGGGGATCTCCTTGCCATGCCAGCGGTCTAGCGAGGGCTTAGGATCAAAGGTGTCTACGTGAGACGGTCCGCCATTGGCGAAGATGTGGATAACGCGCTTGGCCCGGCCTAGAAACTGCGGCGCCCGCGGCGTGAGGGGATTGAGTGAACCAGACTCGCCCAAGGCCTGGGAGGTAATCAGACCGGCCGATCCCAGCAGTGAGCTCAGGGCCACCGATCCCATGCCCATGCCACAGCTGCGAAGAAATTCCCGGCGGGGCAGGGAAGCGGTTCCAAGGGGTGAAGAAGGCTTTGACATAGCTGAACCTCGTGTTGACGGAGAACCATCGGTAAATGTTCGGAGCAGTCACAAGGAAAACTCGGGGATACTGGCCCCCATGCGACCTGATAGGGATGGCCGCTTCGGTGTTCCGAGCGGTCTGAGTGTCCATTTCCCCAGAGCTGTATGCGAAAACTGTCGCTACCGAGCCGGCGGACGGGAGGTGCCCGGGAACGGCCCTTGCCAAAGGGGACCGTGTCCGCGACAAACCGTCCGCCCTTGTGTCCAGCCCCGCTTCTCCAACCCCAGGATCGGTGATCCCTCTGGATTCGCCCCAGCGTCGTCGCCTGCCACCCTTGCTCCGCCGGGCTTGGTACAGCCTCAACCAGACTTTCCGCCGGCGCATTGCCCACACCGGAGTAACTCCGGACCAGTTCACGGCCCTGCGAACGCTGCTAGAGGGCGATACACAGGGGATGACCCAACGCAGCCTGACCGAGGCCATGTCGAGTGATCCCAACACCGTCGCTTCGCTGTTGGAGCGCATGGAAGAAGCCGGTTGGATCGAGCGGCAGGCTCATGAGCGCGACCGCCGGGCTTACCGGATTCGCCTGTTGCCCTCGGGCCATGACAAATATCGCCAGGTGCGGGATGTGGCCGTGGGATTACAGTCGGATGTGTTGGCCGACTTGCCCGAATCGGAGCGGGAGCGATTTCTGGAACAGTTGGAGGTTGTCTCCCTGGCGTGTCGCCGCGCCGCAGAGACTTCTGCCAAGACCACTTCCCGTTGACCCATGGAACCCCCGGAATCTTTCCCGCCCACGGTGGCTGCACCGCCTGTGATTCCGACCCAGGGTGGGATTCCCCCGGTGTTGCCCCACCCCGAAGCGCCCCATCCGGGTGCGATCCGGCCACGCTGGCGCTCGGTAGCTTTCTTGCTGCTGGTGGGTTTTTATCCGCTAATTCTGGGGGTCTTGAGTCAATTCCTGCAGATCGGCGGAGCCTCGCGAGGCCCAGCCCTGCCTCCGACGATCCAGGGACTGATCTTGGTTTGTCTGGAGAGCGTGGCGGTGTTTGCTCTCTTCTTTGGCGCGGGCGCCTGGGTGGGCCGACCCACTCGCAAGGAACTCTTCTGGCGACCCATGCGAGGGTGGGATTGGTTCTGGGGAGCACTCTGGTCCATCGGAGTTCGATTGGGGGCCGTGGTGGTGGTGTATGGGGCCTTGGCTCCGTTTCTCCTCGTCGAAGCCCTGCAATCCAAGTCCGCCGGGGAGGCTGCGGCCGGACCTTCCATCGAAGAACGACTTCAGCAATTCCGACCCAAGCTCGAAGCATTGCTCGAGTTCGACGCGTTGGCCGATCCGATCTACCTGCTTTTGGCGATCACGCTGTTGAGTTTTGTCACCGCTGGGTTGCGTGAAGAACTGTGGCGGGCGGGATTCATGGCCGCCGTTCGAGACTTGTTGCCTCGTTCTTGGTGGATTCCTCGGCCGCGAAAGCCCTCAGAGCCCTGGCTGCGTTGGCAACTGCGTCGGCGCGGGCCCACTCTGTTGGTCGCCGGTCTGGCTGCCGTGGTCTTTGGCTTGGGCCATTTGCCTCAGGGGATCGGCGGCGTCGTTCTCACGGGAGTCGTCGGGTTCATCTTGGCCCTAGTGATGATCGGGCACCGGTCACTCTGGGCCGCGGTCATTGCCCATGGGTTTTTCGACGCCAGCACTTTTGTGCTGCTGGCCGTCATCGTCTGGAACAA
>JBDKKQ010000151.1:0-5001 GCA_039796015.1 Verrucomicrobiota bacterium | reverse complement strand
AGGCTACCGGCCCCGAACACCACGCGGGTCCGGAGAGTGCTGTCGAAGGAGGGAATCGTCATGCGTGGTGCAAGACTCGGTCAGCGGGCAATATCTTCAAGCCCGGCGCGTTCAAGAATTGAATTGAACGGCTGCGGAGTCTCGGGGTCTCTAAGGGTTGTGATGACTTTCCGAACTTTTCTCCCCGTCGCGGCCGGAGTGCTCTTGGCTGCTGTGGGATTGGGCTGCACCTTGATCTCCCATCAAGGAACGGTCCATCGGGACGAGCAGCCCCTGCCCATCTCCTTCGAGACCGATGCCGCGGCCCGGACCTTCTATGAGGCCGTGGAGAAGGTCCGCGCGTCGTCGCGCCCGACGGAGAGCAAGACCGAGTTCCACATCCCGGTCATTCTCTCGCACGAGATCACCACCGTGAACGGGCCTCACCAGGTGTTCAACGAGTCGATCCGCCGAGCCGATACCAACCAGGATGGCAAGATCACCGAGCGAGAAGCCCGCATCTTCGCCGACACTACCAAGTAGCCGTTGAACAGAAGGGGGATCTCCCGCAGGAACCCAGGCTCGCAGCCCCCCTCTCCCCAACCGCACCGATGGGCACGCCCCGGCGAGCCTATCCTAGGGCAGGGATCGGGGATTGCCCGTATCGGAGCGAAGCTTCAAGCTGAGGGCCATGACGTTTTCCGTCCTGCTGGCGGTCGTGGTGCCCACCAACGGCACGGTCCTGCCGAATGCGATTTCGGCCGATACCGCCGCTGGTGGTTTTGGGATCCTCTTCTGGCTCCTGACCCTCTTGGCCGGCGTGGCGTTGAGCGTGATTATTGAGCGACTCCTCTACTACCACCGGGTGCAAATCGATTCGGCGCAGTTTTTGGCCGGCGTGCGCAATGTGCTCAAACGCGACAATGTCATCGAGGCCATCTCTATTTGCGATGCCACCCCAGGACCCGTCTCCCGCTTGGTGAAAGCGGCCATCCTGAGCCGCGATGCGGGCCGCGAGCGCGTTCTGGAAACCATTGAAGAGGTGGGTTGGGTGGAGGTGCCGCGCCTCGAGGCCAACTTGTCGCTGCTGGCCACCTTCGCACAAATCGCGCCGCTAGTGGGTCTCTTAGGAACACTCGTGGGTATCGGCGGCACGTTCCGACAACTCCAAACTGGCCCGGGCTTCGCCGCACCGGCCGAACTCTTTGCGGGCGTCTGGCAGGCCCTTTACACCGCGGGTCTGGGCATCGCCATCGCCGCGGTGTGCTATGCGGCTTACAACTACCTAGTGTCCCGAGTGAATGCGGTCGTTCTCGACATGGAGCGTGCCTCCGCCGAGGCCGTCAAAATGGTGACCCAAACCGCGGACACCTCGGGCAACAAGGCCTCGGGAACCCCATGAAGTTCACGCGGACCCTCAAACCGCTGAAGGGACAGTTCGAATTGGCACCGTACTTGTGTGTGGTCTTCGTGCTGCTGTTTTTCATGCTGTTCGGGGGATACCTAGTCCTGCCGGTCGGCACACGCTTGGAGCTGCCCCCGGGCGGTTCTCGAAGCGGAACTTGGACCGGCGACGCCTTCCTCGTGGTGGCCGTCGACGCCGGGGAACAGTGCTATTTCGAGAACCAGATCGTGCCCGATCTAGCGATTCTTAAAACCCGACTGACTGCCCGAGCCAACGCGCCGAAGGGACCCCGCAAACTCTACTTGCAGGCCGATCGCTCGGTGCGCTACGAGCGGCTTCAGGAGCTAGCCACCTTGGCACGGGAGGCTGGACTGTACGAAATTCTACTGGGTGGTGGTGGTGGCAACGGCGGAGGCGGACCAACCGGCACGCAGGGCAGCCCCGAGGGTCGACGCCCCGGTATTCCCAACCCATGACCACCCCCGCCTCAGGTTGGAGTTCTCGGCAGTGGATGGGCCTCACCGCGCTCCTGGCAGTGCTCCATGCGGGTGGATTTTGGCTCATCGCCCATTTCCCACCGGGCCCCAGTCTGGACGACGGCGACACCTTCGGTCTGGTTTGGTCGGCGGGGTTTCCAGACAGCCTCGACGTCCTAGTGCTGTCGCCCACCCGATTTGCCCTGCCGGAAGCCGGCGGATTTTCAGGCGATGCGGCTGGAGCCTTGCCACCGGTCGCGTATGGGTGGGGACGAACTGAACCGCGGCCTTCGTTCCTGCCGGCCGATCCCAGCGGATCCAATCTGGGCCCGGCCCCGGCAACACCCAGTCCCCCGTCCCGGATCCTATCCCTTCCGGTGGTGACTCCGGCCAGGAGTGATTTAGCCCGGATGACGCAGAATGAGGCGCAGGTCGAAATACGGGGCGCCCTAACCACTCGCAGCCTGATGCGCCCCCTGAAGATCGCGCCCTGGACCGAGAGCGACTCACCGCAAACCACCCACGTCGAGCTGGCGGTCAATCCTTGGGGGGAAGTTTTGACCGCGCGCATCACCGTTGGATCCGGTTCCAAAGCCGCTGACCTAGCCACCTTGGAGGCGGTCCGGAACGCGCGCTTCCAGCCGTTGACCCAACCCAAACGGCCCGATGCTCTGCACGTCGATCCACTGACTTGGGGCGTGGTCAGCGTCCATCCGATCCCTGGCGCGGCCCCCAAGGGACCGGGCACCCCCCTCTGAACGGCGATGCACCCGGAAACTCTCATTGCCCTGTGGGTCGCCCTGCTCATAACGGCCCTAGGATTCTTTGCCCTCGGCGACGAGTTCCGCAGGCGGCGCATCGGATCAGATGTCTCTCAAGACCAAGTGTTCCGCTGCGTGCGCTGCAGCGCGGTCTACACCGATGACGCCGAAGTAGAAAGGTCCCGGTGCCCGCAATGCGGCAAAACTAACGAGGCCGTGCGTTTCTGAGAACCGGTTAGGGGACGGGGGCTGGAGCGGCGCTGGGATCCCTCTGAGCCCTTTACCATTCCTTGATAAATCGGCCACCTATTCCACACACGGGCTTAAAAGGGTTTTGGTGGACTGACAGCGTCACTGGACTGCGCCACCGGTTTGAAAGCCCCAGAAAAACCCATTCTCACTCGGACCGGCCCATTCAGAAAGTCGTCATGAACCCCAGAACTCTAACCCTACTCACCGCCAGCCTATGGGCTTTGGTCCTCGCACCTGCGGCCTTCTCGCAAAACGACGTCGATCGCCCCCCGGGGCCACCGCCCGGCGGACCTGGTGGACCCGGCGGACCTGGCGGAGGAGGTCCCCGCGGTCCGGGCGGTCCGGCTTCGACCCCCAAGACGTTGTTGGTAGCCCGCTTCGACCAGAACGGCGACAAACGCCTCAATACTCAAGAGCGCAAGGCGGCCCGCGAATTCCTCATCGAAGAAAAGTCCGCTGGACGAATCCGCGGTCGTGGTCCCGGGGGCCCGGGCGGGCGTGGAGGCCCACCGGGAGGTCCTCGAGGCGGCGAGTCCTCCAGCCAGCCCACGGCCGGTCAAACGTTGACGCCGGCTGAGGTTAAAAACTTTCCCGACGCGCCGTTGTACGAGGAGGGCATCCTGCGGACCGTGTTCCTCCAGTTCGAAAGTGCCGATTGGGAGAAGGAACTGGCTGACTTCAACAACACCGATGTGGAAGTGCCGGCCACCCTCACGGTCGATGGGAAGACCTACCGCGAAGTGGGCGTGCACTTCCGGGGCATGTCCTCCTTCTTTACCGTGCGGGAGGGCCAGAAGCGCTCGCTCAATGTGTCGTTGGATTTGGCCCACAAGGATCAGGCAATCGGCGGTCACAAGACCCTCAACCTGCTCAATTCCCACGAAGATCCGTCCTTCCTGCGGACGGTGCTTTACAGCCACATCGCCCGAGAATACTTGCCGGCCCCGAAGGCCAACCTCGTGCGGGTGGTAATCAATGGTGAGAACTGGGGCATCTACGCCAGCGCCCAGCAGTTCGACAAACACTTCACCCAGGAGTTCTTCGGATCCACTCAAGGAAACCGGTGGAAGGTGTCGGGCAGCCCCAATGGTCGCGGCACTCTCGCCTACTTGGGATACGAGCCCGCTCCCTACAAAAAGATTTACGACCTCAAGGGCAAGGACAGCGAGAAGGCCTGGAAGGATTTGATCCAACTCACCCGGGTCCTCAATCAAACTCCGGCCGGCGAACTGGAGTCGGCGCTCGCACCTCTTCTCGACATCGATGGGGCCTTGCGCTTCCTCGCCGTCGAGAATGCGCTCATCAACAATGACGGCTATTGGATTCGCACCAGTGACTACGCGCTCTATCAAGATCCCCAAGGACGCTTCCATCTGGTGCCGCATGACATGAATGAAGGCTTGAGCCGCCCCGGCGGTCCGGGCTTTGGCGGCGGCCCCGGTGGACGCCGCGGTCCGGGTGGGCCAGGTGGGCCAGGTGGGCCGGGCGGGCCGGGCGGAGGAGGCACTCGCATCGATGGAGTAAAGCTGGATCCGCTGTATGCCGCGCAAGACGCCAACAAGCCGCTCATCTCCAAGCTGCTGGCCGTGCCTGCGCTGCGCGAACGCTATCTAGGCCATGTCCGCTCCATCGCCGAGAAGTCGCTCGATTGGCAGAAACTTGGCCCGTTGGCCGAGAAGCTCCACCAACTCATCGCCACCGAGGTGCGTGCCGATGGCCGCAAGCTCGATTCTACCGAGGCCTTCGAGAAGAGCCTCACCCAAGACGTTGCCGGCAACGGTTTCGGACCCGGTGGTGGCGGCTCGATGGGCCTCAAGAACTTCGCCGATCAGCGGAGAGCTTTCTTACTCGAGTATCGACCCAAGGCGGTGAGCCCAGCTCCCTGAAAGCGGGAGAATTCAGACGGGGTGACCTCGCGGATGTCGCCCAGCACCCCGTCCTGGGCCAGTGAAGTAGTCGGATGAACATTTGGCTTTTCCACCGAGGTCCACTCCACTCCGTGCATGAGCCAAACAGTCCGCTTCCTGCAAGCCTGTCCCTCCGACGAGGAGATTGACGTCGTTCGTCTGGTGGATTGCGTGATCATTGATGCTGTGAAATCCGGGGCGAGCGACATCCACATCGAGCC
>JBDKKQ010000150.1:0-4249 GCA_039796015.1 Verrucomicrobiota bacterium | reverse complement strand
GGACCAAGCCGAGCATCCGCCGCAGACCGTGGGCGCCGACAAGGGCTATCATAACGCGGAGCTGGTGAGCTTCTGCCGGGAACACGGCATCGCCCCGCACGTCGCGCAAATCAAGGACCGCAAGGTCAAAGGCCTGGATGGTCGCACCACGCGGACACTGGGCTATCAAACCAGCCAGAAAGTGCGCAAACGGATCGAAGAAATCTGTGGCTGGTGCAAGGAGATGGGCGGGCTGCGGCGCACGCGCAAACGCGGCGTGGACCGCGTGGGCTTGAGCGCCATCCTGATCCTGAGCAGCTACAACTTGGTGCGGATGGCCAAGCTGCTGGGCAGTCCGCGACGAACGACGATGTTGGCGACCGCGTAAGCGGGCCGCCGGAACCTGCGGTGTGTCTGGAAACGGTGAAAACCGAGTCCGACACCCCGCCCCAGGAGCATGGCGAGTCACAAAACGGCGGTCGCAACTGTGGAAATCACCCGTTTTTCAAAAACCTGTTAGTGGAGCCAGCGGGGCGGGGTCTAACTTGGCGTCTTCGTAGAGCGCAAGGGCGAGATTCGTCGAGACCGACAAGTGGAGCCGGAGCCATCCGTCGACCAGCCTTCCTGGGCGCTTCAACTTGTCGCGGAACAGAGCTGGGGCTTTGAGGTCAGCCACGACAAACGAGAACGACTTCGTCGAGGTGGGAATCGGCTCGCCGGGCGCATAAGCAGAAAAGCCAGGTTCGTCGTTGTCTGCAAAGTCGCGCACTTGTGCGGCGCTTGTTCTCAGCGCGGTTGGGATTTGCAGCCATGGCGTTGGAAACTGCGGGAGCAATTTAAGCACCTCCACGAACCAAGAAGCCGAAAGCCTCTGCGGGATGCGCTCGCAGAAAAGGGCCCAGACCAGCTCGCAGTGCGCTTTTTGAGCAGGAAACTTTTTGTTAGCCAGCACCGTTCTGATTTTCGTCCGCTCGTCGCTACAGATGAGTTCCACGCCACCAGCATGTTTCTGGACTTCCCATTGCGGAATTTCACTTTTAAGAAAGGCTTGCCAATCCGCACGAATCCAATCGACCGAACGTGCGCATTCGTAGACGAGAGCGAGGGACACCTCGTTTGGGGGTATGGCTCTAAAGTCCTATTCATCTGGGGTGAGCGTCGGCTTAGTCGGCTTGGTCTTGGGCAGCATGGCTGAGTGGAAATCTACTGAGGAACGCCAAGCTGGCGATAATTCACGGTGCCGGGGCAGGATGCACTTGAACTGCGGTTACCAGTCCGCCTTGCGCTTTGGGCACATTCTGGGATCAGTGGCGGGGCCGAATCGGTGCAACTCGCTGAATCGCAAGCTCCATTGGAATGGAGCGGGTGAAGGGAATCGAAACCGCTCGAATCAGTCCGCCATTTTCGTAAAAAAATGGCCAAAACCAACATATTCAGGACGATAACGAGGTTTTTGAAAAACGCCAGACCGAAGTTGGATACAGTATTCCCGAAGCGAACTTGTCAGGAATTGTCGGGAAAATTCCGGCATGGAATTGACCGGTGATGAGCCGACGCAAGTGCGGTGCGGATTTTGTTCTCATCCTGTCTACAATCGCCCTGCTGGCGGCTGCGTCTGATTTTCTGGATTGTGCCCATGCCCACGTTTCGCGAAAGGAGCAGCGCACAATTTCACTGAAAGTGGCAGTTTAAGCAGACGCTGAAACTGCATGAGACAGTGAAAGGTCACGCCGCAACTTGAGGCCATGAGGCGCGGCATGGCGACTGTCACAAGAAGGTTTCTCCACTTTCTTAGCCTGACCATTTTTACTCAGCAAATTGAGTAATTTGTTGGACGGTAACAACGAAGCTAGCGGCGAGGCCAGAACCGACAGGCGTGCCGCTCCGAAGCTCACAAGCAGAACCACGGCAGCGCCGTCACCTTTTCATGCAACTGCATCGGACGCGGGCAGCGGCACACGATGAACGCGTGCTTGGCCTGCTTCGGGTGCTCCGCCATGAAGGTCAGCAGGTGCCGGGCGTCCTGCACACAGGGCTTCTCGCTCCACTTCACCTCGATGGGCGTCAGTGTGCCGTCCCGCTCGACGATGAAGTCCACCTCAGAACCATCCTTCGTGCGGAAATGATACAGCTTGCCCTCGCCAAGGTATTGCAACCGTTTCCACAGCTCGATGCCCACCCACTGCTCAAAGAACGGCCCCGGATTTGCCTTCACCACATCCGGTGCCGGGGTCAATCCGGCAGCGGCGTGCCGGACACCCAGATCGAAGAACAGGAACTTGGGCGTCGAGAGCAGGGCCTTGCGCGGACTCCGGGAAAAGGCCTCCACTCGAAATCCCACGAACATGTCCTCCAGCAACTGGTAGTGGCTTTTCACCGTGGGCTGCGACACCCCGCTCTCCTGCGAGATGGCGGCGAAGTTCACCATCTGCCCTGACTCCGCCGCCGCCAGGTGCATGAAGCGCACGAACGCTCCCCAGTCCTTCACCAGCGCCTCACGCCGCACCTCTTCCTCCAGATGGACGAACGCAAACGACCGCAGCAGTTCCGCCCGGTCGGCCTTCGGCGCGGCCACCACGCCCGGCAATTCTCCAAAGGTCAGCCGCGTCAGCAGGTCCGTGGCTGGGAAGGCGCGCTCGTGCTGCTCGCCTCTGTTCCAAGCAAATGGCAGCGGCGACACCGCATGGTGAACCGTCGGCTCATCCGCCGGGTGCTCCGTCAGCGTCAGTGGCAGCATCCGGTGATAGAAGCTGCGGCCCGGCAGCAGATTCGCTCCCATGCGACGGAGCTTGCGGGCCGAGCTGCCACAGAGCACGAACCGCCAGCGGCTCTTGTCCCGGTCATACAGGTGCTGCACCGCGTCGAAGATCGAGGGCACGGATTGCGCCTCATCCACAAACACGAACTGGCCCTTCTTGGTTGCGGGCAGAGCACGGCATTCTTTGGCAAAGGCCCCGGCGTCCGCCAGATGCCGCGTCCGTTCCTGCGGGTCGGCCAGATCCATGACCAGCGTGTCCGACGGCAGCAAGGCCCGCAACAAGGTGGACTTGCCCGTCTGCCGCGCCCCGAAGATGAGGTGGACATACGGTCGCGCCAGCTTCGTCTCCAGCGTCCCAGCATACCATCGGTCGAACATACGGCACTTTATATTAAGGCGAGGAATCTAAAGTCAAGGAAAGTATCGACAATTTGAACTGCCGACGGCTTCCGTCGCTGAGTGCCGATATGCCCGCCAGTGCTCGCAAGGAGATTGAGCCGCCCAGCACGCCTGCCCCTAAGTGAAGCAATGAAACTGCTTCCGGCAGTTGTGGCGGCCCGGCAGGAGCCTTGAGCGAATAAGTGTGCTTGGTCCCCTGTTCCGATTTCTTGCCGAGACCGAGTTCCAGATAGACGACCTGGTCGCGTTCGTAGAAGCGGGCGTTCGCCGGGTCTTTGACGCTGGCGAGCTCCGGTCAGGAACGAGAACGAGTAAGGCTCTGGTTCAGTGACCATCAGCGATCCCTCCAGTTCCGGTCGGTGTTTGTTGAGCAGTTTTCAGCGGCCCCACCCACAGCGGCTGTCCTCGCGTCGATTTACAGACGTTGAACCAGAACGGTCCGATGCCCGCAGAGTTGTGGTAGCCGCAGCCCATTCGCTTCCCTGAGTGTTGTCGGTGGAGATTGTGCTGGCTGTGGGACGGGAGGGCAAGGATTCCCCTTTCTGAAATGTAGCGACGTTCACCGTCTCCTCCCTCCTCGCAATCGCTGTTCGTTCGACTCATCGAGTGCCAGCTTTGACTTGGCTGCTTTAGCCTTTTTTGCACTCGGCAGTTGAGGAGCCACCAACTGAGCGACCCTCCACCCGCCCCGCTCGAACAAAAAGCCAGGAAGCGTCAGGAGATCAGCATAAACGAACATCGCGTAATCAGCCTGGCGCGCGTGCTCCGATAATCGATAGTTCTTGAGGTTCGACTTGGGAACGAACGGGAAGAAGCGTATCGAGCGCTGGTGCTGGCGATTCACTGTCCAGATAAACTGGACAATCAATGGTGGAACCAAAAACCCGGACTTCAACACCTTGCTCATGATGCCCCAGCCAGCCCCAAACACGGTGTTTTTCGGCTTGGAATGAGCCGTCTTCACTTGGGCACGAAAAACACAACCGGTGCACTGAACATCGTAGAGCGGGTAGTTGCGAGGCAAGCCTTGGAGGGGCTTTCCGCAGTTTGGACACGGCACATTATCGACGATGTATTCTTCGCCGGCGTCTCCTCGCGACTTGGTTTTGCTCA
>JBDKKQ010000149.1:0-3919 GCA_039796015.1 Verrucomicrobiota bacterium | reverse complement strand
CTCAAGAACAACGACCCTCAGCGAGACCTCAAACTGCGGTTGCTCATCGAGATCCGTGACTTCAACCGGGTCGTCCAAGGCCGAGTCGCTCCCACCACTCAGCAACCGTGATCGCCCGAGTTGGTCTGCAGTCCTACGGTACCATTCGGTTCGAGCCGTTCCTGTTCTTCAGAGCCCAAGGGGCTGCCAGATCCGTTGTGCGGTGTCTTTGGTGCAATTTGCGCACCGTTTCTGGACGCGGCGTGCAGCTTGGATGTAATTTTTTGGTAGATCCTAAAAAAATGTCTTAAGGCGTCGATCTAACGGACGCATTCTCCATTGGGCATCTGTGCTCATCGGAGAAACAACCAGCAACACGCGTCTCATGGCTGAAACCATTTTTGTCGGAATTGATCTAGGAACCAGTCGGACATCCATCACCGCGTCCAATGGCTTTCGAAAGACAGTTTGGTCGTATGTGGGCTACCCGAAGGACCATGTCGCTCTGAAGCGATTGGGAGGTCGGGAGATTATTTACGGACAGGAAGCGCTAGAAAACCGCATGTCCGTTCATTTGTATCGGCCCCTGGCCGGCGCCTCGGTCAAGCAGCAGGGCGTCGTGGACCCTGAGCCCGTGAAGAAGGCGATTCGCGATTTGTTGGAATACGTGGTGCGCGAAATCAATGCTCCGGCCGATGCGGTCATTTACGCGGTGATCGGTGCTCCGGCCCAAGCCAGTGTGGCGGGCAAGGCCACCATCCTGGAAGCCGCTGCTAACTGCATCGACTCGGTGATCGTGTGCTCGGAGCCTTTTGCTGTGGCTTACGGTCTGGATTTCTTGGATGACACGCTGGTGATCGACATCGGCGCGGGCACCACCGACCTTTGCCGTGTCCACGGGTCGATGCCCTCGGCTGAGGATCAGCGTACCCATTACGTGGCTGGTGATTCCATCGATCAGTCCCTCTCCAAGCTCATTCAGGACAAGTTTCCTGAAGTTCAGTTCTCCATTAACATGGTGCGCGCCATTAAGGAACGGCACGCCTCAGTCAGCCCGAAGATGGATGAGGTCGAAGAGATTCTGCCCGTCGGTGGCAAGCCTACGAACTTCAACCTGACAGAACAGGTGTATTCGGCCTGCTACACCATTGTACCGCCGACGGTCCAGGCACTGCAGGACCTCATCGCCACCTACGATCCCGAGTTCCAGGCCAAGATGCGCAATAACATCCTGTTGGGGGGTGGCGGCAGCCAGATTCGCGGACTCGGACGAGCCATTGAGAAGGGGTTGAGCGAGTATGGCGGCGGAAAAGTTACCTTAGTTGAGGAGCCCCAATTTGCCGGTTCCAATGGTGCCTTGAAAATCGCTTTAGACATGCCGACGGAATTCTGGGCCGAGTTCCGGACCAACCGCGAGCTGGCCACGCAGGGGATGAGTGGTTTGGTTTCCTGATTCTGGCGACGGGGAAATCCCTCGTTGAGATCGGTTTCGGGACATTTGGGCACCACGGAGACATCCCTGGCGAAATCCTATGGGTGGCACCCAACATCATCGGCTGGAATCAGGCCGTCCCACCGTATGGCTGAGGGCGGAGTTGATCCGACGGATGATGGTGGGTGGCTATCGGCCGGAGACCGATGGTTCAAAAGCCTCCGACCTCCTCCGCTGGCTTTGGAAATACGGCGGCCTGCGGTTGCGCTTCAAAATTCTCCGTTCTCTGGCCCGGGCACTGGAGCGCCGCCGCCGCAAACGCCCGGTGCTGCGTGCCTCAGAGACACCGCCTCCGGACTTGGCACTCACTGCCTGGCTCAAAGCGCATGGGCATGTCCTCGCCGACTTGTCAGAACCGCCGCGCCGTCGCCCGGACTCTGGCGAAATCGCATTGCGCTGGCTCCGACGGTCGATCCATGGGCGCCTTCACCGGAAATCGTCCACACCGGTGCCAGTGGTGGATCCGGTCGTGGAAGCGTGGAAAACCCGTCATGAATCTGGGGCGCCACGCATGGTCCGCCCCTCGGGACCCTTACTAACGCCCCGGACCCGTCGACGGAAGAATCCGCGGCGTGCTTTCCGGGATGAACTGGATTCCGAACTGCTCGAACTGCCCCAGCGGCCCGAACTGCCCCAGCGGTTGTACCGTGGAGAGGCCTTTCCGGAAACTGCACCAACAGGGTGGATGCCCCCGGGCGGACCGGCTCGATGGCGGCGGGCCTCGCCTCGCCAGTCCGGACCCGTACGGGTCCTTCTGTTTGGCTTGCGGGCGCTGCGCCGCACCCTGCGCATGGCACTGCGACTGCGCAAAGTTCCCGCGTCGGTGGAGGCACCCCAGACTCCGCGCACCCTGGAAGATGCAGACCTGGAGAGCAGCCTTCAGAAGGTCCTTGAGAGGTTGTTTGACGGACGATTCCAGGACGTCCGCCATAGCCGTGACCTGCTTCGGGGCGTCCGCCAGCTGTTGGAAGCCGACACGGATCGACCGTTGGAGAAGGATCTCGCCCTCAAAGACGATCAGATCCAAATGCTGGAGCAGAAGATTCGGCGTCTGGCAGCTCTGCTGAAGGAGAACGAACGTCAGCGCGAGCTCATGCGCACGACGGGCGGGGTTAAGTTGCAATTCGTCTCCGGAGTGGGAGCTGTGGATCCTGGGGTCAAATCCGGGGATCCCAAGCGGAAGGTCAAACTCGACCTCATGCGCGAGATTCGAGCGATCAACCGCGAGATTCGTGGCGAGGTAAAGGCTTTGGCTCGGTCCTCAGTGCCGCCAACGCCTGCTCGCAACATGGGGCCAGCCTTGGAACTTCTACCCGTTCCACCCGAAGCTCAGCCCAGTCTGATCGCTGCAGAGCCTCCCTCGGCCGAATCGACGGGTGAAGCCCCAGCGGCACCCACCAGCGAAGCACCACCCTTCAACCACCCTTCCAACCTGTCGTAGCCCTGGGCAGCCGTAGGGCCTCGCCATAAACAGGTTGAAGGGATGGAATAAAGGTGCTAGCAAGCATCAATTGGGTTCTGAGTCCGGCTCCAGTGCATGCGCTATCACGGGTCTTTTGACCGTTTAGCGGCCCGAATCTTGGGGTTTCAAGCCGAGCCTCCGAACCTGCTCTTGTATGTATCTTGTGACCAAATGGGCCACCAGTGGTTTACCAAAACTGCTGATTGCGTGTTTGTGTCTGATAGGAGGGTGCAACGGGCTGATCGGATCCACCTCTGGTACAGGGGCGCTGACCAATACCCTCTCTGTCCCCAGACGGGTCACGGTTCAGGAGGGGGAAACGGCCTACCGTATTGCTCGTCGCTACAAGCCGGATTCGGTCACCATGGATCAAATGCTACTGGCGCTCCTACGCGAGAATCCAGGAGTCTTCCAGGCTGGGAACCTTCATCGAATCCGGACCGGGTCAGTCTTGGTGATCCCGTCCCATCCAGCGGTTCAGAAAACTTCACCGTCCGAAGCTTCCCAAATTGTTCAAAGTCAAAACCGCCGCATCGTCTCCGAGAACCCGCGGATGGCACCCAAAGCAGCCATCGCTGCCTCAGTGCAACCCACAGTGCCGGTGCCAGTGCCAGTGCGGGTGACAGTGCCAAGCAGTTCACAGAATCTTGCGAAGACAGTTAGCCCTGCAGCAGAAGGTGCTTTGGCCCCGATTCTTCCAAAGGCTGAGCAGAATATCACTGGGGGAGAGTCTCAAGAGGGGCAGGGGCGTTTTGCTGTCAAAGCTTGGATAGGGCTATTGCTCATGGGTGCGGCGATGCTGGTATCTCTCAACCGCAAGCGGATCCGTGACCGATTCCGAGTTTGGCGTTGTCGCCCAACAATCGCTATCCCTCCTGCTGTATCCTCCGATCGCCGCACCCAGACTGTCTTAGAAATAATGGTTAGCATACGGGATTTCAATCGGCGTATGCGTTTAGAAATCGAAGTTTGGATCCATTCTCAAA
>JBDKKQ010000148.1:0-4699 GCA_039796015.1 Verrucomicrobiota bacterium | reverse complement strand
GTAGTGGCTGCCTCTACCACCTTGGGATGAGCGTGTCCCACCAGCGCTGATCCCCAAGCCATGGTGAAGTCTAGGAATTCTCGACCTTCGGTATCCCAGATTCGCGCACCGCGGCCGCGCTCCGGCACTACTAAGAGTTCCGGAGGGACGCCAAATTCACCGTTGGAGCCTCCAGGAAAACGGCGGAGAGCTCGAGAGGCCCAACTATCGGAGACGTGGCTCACAGCAGGTTTAGAGAGCCGTGGTGCCGTTGCAGGTGAAGTCGAAGATGTCGAAGTTCCGTGGGTCGCCCAGAGCTCGGGCTGCGTATTCAGAACGCAGCGGATGGCTGAGGATGAAGGGGACGAGTTCTTCGTATCGCCCGCCGTGCGAGCGGAGACCGCCCTCGATGGCCTTCAGATCGTGGTAGGCGGGGGTTCGACCAATGACCGCATCTCGGCCAGAGCAGACGACCAAGTCGCCCATGCGGTCGGCGGGCAGCTCCATCCGTCGAGCGGCTTGGTCGCGAGGCAGCACTTCGGTGATCCCGGGCAGGGTCGCCACGAAGTCTAGGACCTCGGCCAAAGAGACCGACCGGTCGGTCGGCAGGTGGACTTGAGCGAAGGAACCTAAGGCTCCGTGATGGACGACGTAGGGGTCCGTGATCGGCAGGATGACCCGGAAGCCTTCGCCCCAGCGCGCGTTGAGTTCCGACTCCAGATACACCACGTTGGGTGTCCCGTCGGCCCGCTGCTTGGAGTTCATGCCGTGATCGGCGGTAATTCCCACCACGGCTCCGAGCGAGAGCAATTGTCCGATTTCCGCGTCGATGCTTGCATAGAACGCTAGGGCCTCTGGTGCATCCGGCACGTACTTGTGCTGCATGAAATCAGTGGTGCTGAGGTAGAGGAAATCGGCTCGGCCGGCTTGGAGTAACTGTACTCCCGCCCTCAGAACGTACAACGAGGCGTCGCCCGAATAGATGGCCGGGGTTGGGCCAGACAGCGACTCCACACCCTCGATGCCGTGGGTGGCCAGTGCAGCGTCGCGCGCCTTTTCGGACGAAAAAGCGATGCCGCCCTTGCTAATCAGGCCGCTGGCGAAGATGTCCCGAAGTTTTTCTTTAGCCGTGACCACCGCCACCTTGCGCCCCGCCGATTGGGCTGCGGGGAACAACGTTGGCACCCGGAGAAAGCTCGATGAATTCATCATCACTTCCTGCCCGATGGAGGTGTCGTAGAAGAAATTGCCACCGATCCCATGGACCGACGGAGGCACGCCCGTGACGATCGAGCTATTGTTGACGTTGGTGAAGGTGGGCATAGCGGCCCGAGCCGACCCTCGCCACCCCTGGACGGCCAATCGCTGGGTATGAGGCATTAAACCGCGGGCCATCGCAGCATCCAGATAGGCATCGGCAGAACCGTCGAGGCACAGCACCGCCACGGGTTGGGCCGGGGGGGTGTAAGTGCGTCCATTGACGGTGAAGGAATGGGCGGTCGGTTTCATTGTGCGCCGGATGATGCCTACAGTGGATCCCGGAGGGAATCCGAGAAGCTGTTTCGATTCTGCAACAAACCGATCCAATATGTTTGGATGTCCGGAAGTGGGGATGTTCTTGTCGATGCGGAACGACGGGAACACTGTCAACCCATGCTGGCTGCGTTGGAACTCCGACATGTTTCAAAGTCATTCGGGCGTTTTCACGCGGTCCAAGATCTCTCCCTGTCGGTTCCTGCGGGCTCAGTTTATGGTTTTTTGGGGCCCAATGGCGCGGGGAAAACCACCAGCTTGCGAATGATCTTGGGCATGCTCTCGCCCGACTCCGGTGAACTGTCGGTGCTTGGATCGCCCTCGGCGATGTCGGTTCGCAATCGGGTGGGGTACCTGCCTGAAGAAAAGGGTTTGTACCGCAAGATGACGGCCACCTCTGTCATCGCTTACTTCGCCACACTCAAAGGACTTTCCAGCGCCCGAGCCAATCAACGAGCTCGAGAGTTGTTGGGGCGATATGGACTAGGAGCTTTCGCGGACAAGAAGGTGGAAACCCTGTCCAAGGGCATGGGACAGAAAGTTCAGGTGCTCGCGTCGATTGCCCACGATCCCGAACTAGTCCTCTTCGATGAGCCGTTTTCCGGCCTTGATCCGGTCAACCAGGAGGTCTTGGAGGAAATTCTCATCGATCTCAAGGCTCGGGGTTGCACGATCCTCTTCTCTACCCATGTCATGTCCCATGCCGAGCGCCTCTGTGACCGACTCATCATCCTGGGTGGCGGGCGCGGGCTCTTCGAGGGCACCGTATCCGAGGCGCGTTCCCTGCTGCCTATCCGGATCACTCTGGAGACCGCGGAGGCCTCGCCCACGCTGGAAATTCTTCCCGGCGTGCACTCCATGGAGGCGCAAAGCAGCAATCGGTGGCGATTAGAGCTTGAGCCCGGGGCGTCCGCCTCGGCGGTTTTGGAGGCCTGCTTCGAACGATCGCTGCGGTTGCGGTGTTTCGATGTCCAAGATCCGGATCTCCACGAAGTCTTTGTCCATTTAGTGGGTCCGAGTGCCCGGGAGGCCGCTTTACGATGAGAAACGCCCTATTGATTGCGGTTCGCGAATTCCTCGACAACATCCAGACCCGGGGCTTCTGGTTCGGAATCCTGTTGGTTCCGTTGCTCTGGCTGATGGCCTCTCAGGTGCCGCTGATCTTGGCTCGCAAGGGGACTCCCACCCGCCACCTCGCACTGATCGACGCGACGGCCGGAGAGCGCTTGTTCGACGTGGTTCTTCACCATCTTAAGACTGCTGAATCTCGCCGTGAATTGTTTCACTTCCGAGAATGGGTTGCACCGAGGTTGAAGTCTGGACAGGCCCTTCCGGCCGCAGACAAACAACCTCAGGCGTGGTCGAAATTGCAGGAAGATTTAGGGCCGCTGATGAAAGTTGATGCGGGCCGGTTCGCGCCCCCAGCCCCGCTCAATCGTCTGGTGGCGCTACCCCCAGAGTTGGAGTGGCGCGGTCATCTTTCCGAGTTTGAGGGACGCCTTCGGGACTGGATGAGGGAGGAACGCCTTTTCAAGCCGGTTGGAGTCGACGAAGAAGTGCCGCTCTTCGCCGTCGCCATCCTGCAGGACGGACCGTCCTCCAATGCGCCGCCGATCTTGAGATTTTGGTCGGCCAATCAGGCGGACACTCAGTTGCAGGACCGCATCGTTGATGCCCTTTCGAGAAATTTCCGAAGTCGCGAATACACCCGGTTGGGGATGGACCCGTCTACCATCGCCCAAGTGGAGGGCTCGCAGGCGCAGTTAATGAGTTTCAATCCCCGCAAAGCTGAGGGAGAGGAGCAGGTAGGGATGGCGGATTTGCTCAGGCAATGGGCTCCCAGTGCGTTTGTGTACTTGCTGTGGATCGCCGTGTTCAGCATCTCGCAAATGCTGCTCAATTCACTGATCGAAGAACGCTCCAACCGGATCTTGGAAGTGTTGCTTTCCTCGGTGACGCCGCTGGAGTTGATGACTGGAAAGTTGGTGGGTGTGGCGGCCGTAGGTGCCGTGATGACCCTGGGTTGGATCGGGTCGCTGGTCTTGATGACCTTTTGGACCCTCCACACGGCCGGGGCTGCGGCTCTGGCGGCCGATTCCATCGCCAACCGCTTGCCCTTGGAGTTGGCCACCTTGTTGTTGGATTCCTGGCTGCTGCCCGCGTTCGTTCTCTATTTTCTGCTGGGCTACCTTTTCTATGCCGCGGTGATTTTGGCTTTGGGCAGCACCTGCAATAACTTGAAGGAGGCTCAGAATTTCACCGGAGTCATTGCCTTGCTGATGATGGTTCCCTTGGTTTCGATCGCCTTTATACCCAAGGATCCGAATGGCCCGGTGGCGACGGTGTTGTCCTGGATACCGCCCTATACGCCGTTCGTGATGATGAACCGGGTCGCGGCCAACCCTCCGTTGCGAGAGGTGATAGGAACTCTGGTTCTGTTGCTGCTTTCCGATGTAGCTGTCCTGTGGGGCTGCGCTCGCATTTTCAGGACGGCCGTGTTGCGGACCGGACAGCCCGCCTCCCTGGTGCAATTGGCCCGATGGGTCTTGGGCCGGGATTAGTTTTTTGGGCCTGCGACGGATTCCCCAGCCGGGTTTCCCCCGATTAAGTGTTTCAGAAAAGCAAACCGGCGACTTCCTCAAGGAGTGGAAGTCGCCAGTGTGGAGTCTCTAGGTGAGGAGATTACTGTTTTTCAGGACGCCCCGGACGTCCCTCGCCTTGGGAACGACCTTCCCGATCGGGTCCGCCAGGTCCGCCAGGTCCGCGAGGACCACCGGGACCACCCGGTCCACCAGGTCCACCAGGTCCACCAGGTCCACCAGGTCCGCCAGGTCCACCAGGTCCACCAGGTCCACGACCACCCGCCGGTCGAGCCGGTCGGAGTTCTTCTTGGGTGAGTTTGCCATCACCATTCTTATCGAGTTTCAGCAAGGCCGTTGCGGCATTCTTGATTTCGTCGGCATCCAAAACGCCGTCATGATTCTTATCGAGGGCTTCCATCAATGGGGAGACCGTCCGCGGCCGTCCATCAGGACCGCCAGGACCGCCGGGAGGCTGGGGGCGATCTTCGTTCTGGGCGATGGCGGTGAGGGTTGCGCCAGCCAAAGCCAGCGCCAGTAAGGTGCAATTCAGTTTTTTCATGGAGTATCGATGGTGTGTTGTGGAACTGGACGCTGGGCGAATGCTC
>JBDKKQ010000147.1:0-3680 GCA_039796015.1 Verrucomicrobiota bacterium | reverse complement strand
GAATCAAGGCTGCCCCCTTCTCACGGGCGGGCTGAAGCGCATGGTCCAAATGCGTGTTCCAAAGATGAAACTCCTTCCCTGTTTGACGGTCGCGGAAGTGAATTGAAGTGACCATGCGGCGGTTGGTGTTGCCCCATGTGGACGAACCAATGACCTCCGGAGTGTCGCTCAGCCAGAAATGGTTATAAGCCAACGGTTCAACGCGCGCCCGCCGGTAGAAGATGGCCATAAACTCTCCCCGGCTACCTCCATCGCGACCGGTGCCGATCCAGTCGTGTTCAGGGAGGTCCGAGGCCAGGTCGCGCAACTGATGATACACCCCCTCCTGCGTTCCCATCAGGTCTGGGGCGTACTGCTTTAGGAGCGTCTGCATGGCAGGACGGCGATCGGGCCACGCCTCCGGTCCCTTGGGGGTCGCGTAGCGGAGGTTGTAGGTCATCAATCGCAACTCATCGCCACCTTTGTCCTCGGCTCGAACACTCAAAGCCGGAGCTGCTGCCATCAGGGAAAGGGCCGAAAGGAACCGGCGGCGGGAATTCATCAGCCCAGAAACAACGCCCTAGGCCAAACCTCAAGCAAAACAGTGCACCGCGCCAACACACTTCCTTCGAATCCAGGGGGGCTCGATGGCTCCAGGGGTCAGCGGGGCTTTTCGAGCTGGCTCTCGCGGATTCGCCGGGCGCGTTGCCCCCAGGTCGCGGCGGCGGCGGGCAATTCATGGGCAACATGCTCGTAGAGACCGGCTGCTTCACCGGTTCGACCGAGGCGCTCGAGAATCTCTCCTGTGGCACGCGCCGCCTCCGTCAAGAGGTCGGCGGAAAGTTTTTCGCCGGGCAACAAAACCTTGCCCAGTGCGACATCCAAACCAGCCCGGATGGCCCGCTCCAGGAACTCCCCAGATTCAGTGCCACTGCGCAGCTCAGACATCTTGCGATTCACTGCGGCATAGCCCAACCACGCGCGACAACGGGTTTCAATTCCGGCTTCAGGAAGCTTGGCTGTGCGCAGGTAGAGCTCGGCGGCACGGGTGTAGTCGGCCGGATTGAGGGTACTGAGCTGAAAATGACAATTGCCCATCATCCCCAGAGCCGGCGCGACATAGGGGCTGTTGGTAAACTCCAGAACCCGAGTGAAGGCCTCCAGCGCCAAGCGATAGCGAGACAGCGGTTCGCTCCCGGGTTCTACCGGCTTGGCTTGGAGGAGTTCGCCGTAGTGGAAGAGCGCGGCCGACTGAATCTCGGGCGGTGCCGCCTTGTCGTTGATCAACTCGCGGTAGTGTTCGGCAGAGGAATCGAAGTTCTGCAGTTTGCGACCTGCTTCAGCAGCCCACAATTTGGCACGATACCAAGTGTCGCCCCGCACCGCACGCACCGTGGCATTGGTCAGGATGGCGGCACTGGCCTGCCCGGCCTGAAGGTAGTCTTGTTGCTCGAAGAATCGGCCAGCCAGCCAAAGTTGGGCAGACAAGGTCCCGGGATCCGTAGGGTTCTTGGCAGCCAATTCAGAGAACTTCCCCATGGCCGCCGCAGGATCGCCGGAACGAGACAACGCATAGGCTAAATGAAACCCAGCGCGCACCGCACCGGGATGCTGGGGATGGGCCGCTAACCAACGCCGCAATTCAGCCACCGAATCGGCCCAACGCTCGTCATGCAACCCGAGCATCGCCAATTCCAACTGCACCTCGGGACGGACCGCGCTCTCAGGAAACCGCAGGAGGTAGTCTTGCAACAAACTGCGACCCAACTCGCCGGCCCCCTGGCGCGCCAGGGACGATCCCAGCCACAGGACGCTTTGTCCTGCCCGCGCCGCCGCCTGGGGCAACTCCAACAAACGGCGCAGAGCCGACTCGCCGGCCGGTGCATTGGTACTGGCAATGGCGGCGATCACGGCCTGCTCCAAGGCGGCCGGCATCCAGGTCTCCCGCTCGAGCGGACGCTTGGCAACGGTGTCAGCGACCTCCAAATAGCCCGTCAAGGCCGAGGGCGCATCCCCTAACCACGCGGCGGCATCGGCCGCCTTGAAACGGGCCACTAGATGATCGGTCGATCCGGCCGGGAGTTGGGACAAGGCCGTCTGGAAACCACTCAAGGCCTGCGCCATCACTGGCTTGGAATTGCCTGAGAGGGCTTCTTCCCACCGGCACCACGCCAGAGTCAGGGTGAGGGGGCCACGAACTTCGGGAGGGGGATTCAGCGTGGCGGCCCGTTCCAGTTCCGCCACAGCCCGGGTGAGGCTAACGTGGGATTCTGCGATGGCTGAGCCCACCTGATCGGCCCCTCGTCGGGCCAGGTGTTCCCGGAGATGAATTTGCCCCAGACGCAGGCGCAGTGCGGCGACGGAGGCGTCGTCAGCCAGTCCGGTGACCACCCCTTCGAGGCGTTCGCGAGCCAGCGCTAACTGCCCTTGGGAAACCCACCAGTCACTGAGGTTGCGGATGGCATCGCTCCGGAATGCCGCAGGAACAGCCGGGGCCAAATTCTCCTCCAGGCGTGCCACCGCACGCGCCCCCTGCCCCGCCGCCAAGAGCAGGCGTCCCAAGAGCGCTGAGGATTCGGGGCGTCGCGCCACCAACCCGTCCGCATCGGCAATGCGCCGTAACTGTTCGGCCGCCGCGATGGCCTGCTCCGTCTGCCGCCCCGCCTCCAAGATGCGGACTTCAAGCCGCAACCGATCCCACTGTGCTTCCGGCGTTTGAGCAAAGAGAGTCGCTGCGACCACGACTTCACGAGCCCGACTCCAGTTGCCCGCACCCAGATGGGCCTCGGCAGCCAGCATCGAACCCGTCCAAAGTAAGTCTACTGGTTTACCTTGAATGAAGGCTCGTCGGAACGGTCCTTCGGGCTGATCCAACAAGGCGGCCGCTTCTTGTGGACGAGCGGATCGGAAAAGGGCCTCGGCCTGTCGTACCGAAGCGTGAAGGGCCAACTCGGATCCAGAGAACTGAGCCAGATAGAGCCCGAAGGTTTTCTGCGCTGCGGCATGATCTCCACGCCCTGCTTCGGACTCCCCTTGCGCATACAAGGCCCGCCGCAAGGCCTCGGGCTTCAAGTCGGAATCGGGAAACTGGCTGGAAAATGCGGTAAACTCTTCGGCCGCGCGCGCATAGGCCCCGATCGAGAAGGAGCGGAGAGCAGCATTAAAGGCGACTTGGTCCGGCCCATCGGCCGCAAGAACCGACAGGCCCAGGACAGTTCCCACCATCCAGGCCCACCTCCGACTCGATTCCTCGCGCAACCAACGCATAGGTCCACTCTCCGGACGTACCGGCCAACGAGCAAGCGGAGAGGAGTCGCTCAGCAAGGGCCACTCAGGAGCAAAACTTCCCCGGCTGAAGACTAAAAATAGGATCCTTCCCGATTTTCCCACAGAGACTATGCTGAGCGTCATGCAGGGGAGCCACGGGGTTACTGGATTTTGGACCGGCGGATGGAACGAAGCGAATCTAAGCCGCTGGGCTGCGGCATTGCGGGCCCAATTGCCCCACTCCAGCGTCACCTTGGGATTGGTTTTCTTGGCCCCATCGCTCTTTCCCTATGCCGAAGATGTCTTGGAGGTACTGCGTGTCCATGGGCGGATTCCCTGCCTGGCAGGCTGTTCCGGCGTGGGATTAATTTCCGATGGCAACGAGTTTGAAGAAGGAGCCGACCTCGTACTCGGGCTTTACCACCTTCCCGGGG
>JBDKKQ010000146.1:0-5665 GCA_039796015.1 Verrucomicrobiota bacterium | reverse complement strand
AGTTTTTGGAGCTCGCAACCGCCGGCAAGTTGGATGAAGCCAAGGCGGCTCTTTCTGTGGTGACCTCTGCCTATGCCCGCGCCGCCAAGGGTGGTGTGCTCAAGCGCGAGACTGCCAGCCGCAAGGCTTCCCGCCTGCAGTTGCATCTCAATCGGGTCACCACAGCCAAGACTGCCACTCCTCAGGCTGCCGCTCCCCAGGCTGTCGCTCCGAAAGCTGCCGCTTCCAAGGCTTCCAAGGCTTGATTCATTCGAAGGGTCCCTGCTTGGATCAAAAGCCAGCGGGACCGTTCGAAATGCTTCAGCTCAGTTCGCTTCGCCTCCCGTTTCTCTGAAGACGAATTTCTGTTCAAAAACGAATTTAGGGTTCGCGAAGTCTCATCGAAACGGGTGAGCAAAGCATCAGATATCGGATGACACGGGACACGGCTAGCAGGCATCCCGGATTCAAGAAGTTTAAGAGGCTCGCCCTGAAGGTTCGTCACCCTCGAGGCTCGATTAACCCAACAAAAACGGCACCACTCGGTGCCGTTTTTGTTATTTGGAGACTGTTATTTATCGACTGATGGGAGGGCCATCGAGGGGCCAATCGTTAACCCCTCACTAGTCCCTTTTCGCCCCACTGCTCCTTTCGCCGGCCCCATAGAATCTTGGAGGGCCAGTCGCCAAAAAGGGGCTATTTTTTACCCCCCTTCAGCGAGAGCCTGATCACGCTTTACGGATGCAGGCGTAGGCGTTGTGATTGTGGATGCTCTCCTGATTCTCAGCCTCCACCTGATACCAAAAAATGTCTGGATGCTCGTTGAGCCGCAGGGCCACGTTGCGGACCAGATCCTCCACAAAAACCGGGTTCTCGTAGGCCCGCTCCGTCACCGCTTTTTCATCGACTCGCTTGAGCAGCGAATACATCTCGCTGGAACCACAGGATTCGATCCAGCGAATCAAATCTTCAATCCAGATGAGCTTGCTGGAGCGAATCTGTACGGTGACCTCACCCCGTTGATTGTGGGCCCCATATTGGCTGATGGCCTTTGAACACGGGCACAGCGTGGTGACATTGGCTTTGACGGTGAGGACAAAATCCAGTTTTTCCCCTTCCAAGGCAGCATCAAAGCCCACCTCGTAGTCCATAACGCCTTCCTTGCCAGAAACAGGGGCTTTCTTGGTCATGAAGAACGGAAATCGCATCTCCAAATGGGCTGCATGGGCATGGAGACGGGTCTGCATGGCCTTCAGAATATCTGGGATATTCTCCACATGAATGACGGACCCATGCGAATTGAGGACCTCGACAAACCGACTCATGTGAGTTCCCTTGAACTCCTCGGGCAAGTCCACGAAGAGGCCTATGGTGGCCACGGTGTTCTGCAATTCGTGAGCCTTGTCCCGAATCTGAACTGGAAAGCGCAGGTTGCGGACCCCTACCTTGTCGATGCGCAGTTGCCGATGATCGCGCTCGCTTTGTTGGTCGGACATCGTATCTGTCTTCGGATAGACTGAGCCTGCCGTTGCAACCGGGACTGGCACTGTTTCGGAGTGTTCTAGAATCAACACAGTTGAGCTTATCATCACGAAATCATCGTGCAAAAAAAGAATCCGGTGACTTTGAGCGAAGATTGTAAGGTATGAATTTGTATCGACTGCTACTGGCCCACCTTTTCGCGGCTTTGCTGCTCAGCGCCGAAACCCCGCGTTTCAAGGTTGTCACCTACAACTTGGAAAATTACCTCGTGGAACGCTCCGGAACCCGGGCCCCCAAGCCCGAGGCCGCCCGCCGCAAGGTCACCGAAACCCTCACCGCCCTCCGGCCCGATGTGTTGGCACTCCAGGAGATCGGCCCCACCAACGCCCTCTTGGAACTCCAGTCCCGCCTCCGACAGGCCGGCCTGGACCTGCCCCACTGGGAACACGTCTCCGGCTACGACACCAACATCTTCGTGGCGGTCTTGAGTCGCTTTCCCATCGTCGCGCGCCGTCCCCATTCCCAGGAAAATTTTCTTCTGGAAGGCCGTCGATTTAAAACGAGCCGCGGGCTCTTAGAGGTGGATCTGGAGGTCAGTCCGTCTTACCGATTCACGCTGTTCACCGCACACCTGAAGTCGAAGCGGACCATCGGTTCTGCCGATCAGGCCGAGATGCGCGAGCAGGAAGCGCGGGTCTTGCGACGCCTGGTCGAAACCCGGCTCGCCACAGAGCCCAAGGCCAACGTGCTCATCTGCGGGGATTTCAACGACACCAAGGACAGCCCTGCCCTGAAGGCGCTGTTGGGCCGATCCGGCAATCGATCGCTCGTCGACACCCGCCCGGTAGAGCGCAATGGCGATCAGGCTGCCTCTGAGAATCCCAGCTGGGATCCGCGTCATGTGAGCTGGACTCACTTCTACGGTAAAGAAGACACCTACAGCCGCCTCGACTACATCCTGCTCAGCACCGGCATGGCGCGGGAGTGGCGGCGCGAAGGAAGTTATCTGCCGACGCTACCCGACTGGGGTGTGGCTTCTGACCACCGGCCCGTGGTGTGCGAGTTCGAGGCCGAGGAACGCTAACACCCATCCCCAGCGAACCACGACGGCCGAAGACGGGTCACGGCTTGGGTAGCAGGGAATCCCGATCCACCGTCAACGCCTCGATGACGGAATCCTTCAATCCGGCACCGGCGTCCTGATCCAGGTGCCGGAACAAGGCCAACCGCATTCGCGGATCCCAGAAGCGCTTGATGTGGCCGCTAATTCCGGCCAGCCGTGCCGCTCGATCCGTGTCGGCGTCAAAGAACGTGGCAATATCATTGGCCATCTTGACGAGTTTGTTCGGATCCATGGATTCGACGGGGCTAAAGATTTGGGGTGCGTTGAACTCAACCGGTGCAGGCCTGGGTCACTGCTGCATCAACGCGATTTGAGTGTCGCTGAAGCGCTGGAATTCGTTCTGCCAATCTGATGGCTTTGTAGTGGGCGTCACCTGGACCGCCGTGACTTTGTACTCCGGGCAATTGGTGGCCCAATCGGAGTTGTCGGTAGTGACCACATTGGCCCCCGAGTCCGGGTGGTGGAACGTGGTGTAAACGATACCCGGCTGCATCCGTTCGGTGATTTTCGCCCGAAGAGCCGTCGTGCCAGAACGGCTTTGGATAGACACCCAGTCGCCCTCCCGGATGCCACGATTTTCGGCGTCATGAGGATGCAGTTCGAGGAGATCGGCGTCATGCCACGTGCCGTTCTGAGTGCGCCGCGTCTGGGCACCGACGTTGTATTGGCTCAGGATGCGGCCAGTGGTGAGGATGAGCGGGAACTTGCGCGAGGTTCTCTCGGGCGTCGGGACATACTCCGTGACGACAAAGCGTCCCTTGCCTCGGACAAACGCATCGACGTGCATGATGGGCGTGCCTTCCGGGGCCTTGGCATTGCACGGCCACTGAATGCTCCCGAGGCGTTCCAACCGTTCGTAGCTCACGCCAGTAAAGGTCGGAGTCAGTGCAGCGATCTCGTCCATAATCTGGGACGGATGCTCATAATGCATGGGATAGCCCAGGGCTTTGGATAGCTCGACGGTGACTTGCCAATCGGCGTAACCGGCGAGCGGCGGCATGACCTTTCGCACACGCGAAATGCGGCGTTCAGCATTCGTGAAGGTGCCGTCCTTTTCCAAGAATGAGGAACCCGGCAACAGCACATGGGCGAATTTGGCGGTTTCGTTCAGGAAGATGTCTTGAACGACCAGACATTCCATCGAACTCAGGGCCCGCGTGACGTGTTGGGTGTCCGGATCCGACTGGGCGATGTCTTCGCCCTGCACATAAAGTCCCTTGAAGGAACCGTCGATGGCGGCATCGAACATGTTGGGAATGCGCAGCCCCGGTTCAGGGTCGATGGGCACGCCCCAGCTGGTGCTGAACAATTCGCGGACTGCGAGATCGGACACATGCCGATAGCCGGGCAACTCGTGCGGGAATGAACCCATGTCACAACTGCCCTGCACGTTGTTCTGGCCGCGCAACGGATTCACACCCACGCCAGGACGACCGACATTGCCGGTAAGCATGGCGAGGTTGGCGATCGCCATGACCGTGGTGGAGCCTTGGCTGTGCTCGGTGACGCCCAGGCCGTAGTAAATGGCCGCATTGCCGCCGGTGGCATACAGTCGAGCAGCTCCGCGCACCTGGTCGGCGGGCACGCCCGTGGCTTCTTGAAGGGCTTCTGGAGAGTTCTTGGGCTCCAGAATAAATCGCTTCCACTTTTCGAACTCGGGCAAGTCGCACCGTTGCTGGATGTAGTCTTCCCGTGCCAGGCCTTCCTCCACAATGACATGCGCCAGGGCGTTGAGAATGGCGGAGTTAGTTCCAGGACGGAGGGCCAAATGGAACTCGGCTTCGACATGCGGCTGGCGAACGAGGTCGATCCGGCGCGGATCGATGACGATTAAGCGAGCCCCTTCACGCAAACGCCGTTTCATGCGCGATGCGAACACGGGGTGGGCATCCGTCGGATTGGCACCGATGACCATCACCACATCGGCGGCATCCACCGAATCGAAGTTCTGAGTGCCGGCCGATTCACCGAGGGTCGCCTTCAGGCCGTAGCCCGTAGGCGAATGGCAAACGCGGGCGCAGGTATCGACGTTGTTGTTGCCGAAGGCCGCTCGGACGAGTTTCTGGACCAGATACGTCTCCTCATTCGAGCAGCGGGACGAAGTGATGCCACCGATCGAGCCACGACCGTACTTTTCCTGAATGCGCCGGAATTCGCTCGCGGCGTAGGCGAGCGCTTCCTCCCAAGACACCACGCGCCATGGGTCAGTGATCTTGGCCCGGATCATGGGATGCTTGAGGCGATCTGGATGGGTGGCGTAGCCCCACGCGAAACGACCCTTCACACAGGAGTGACCGTGGTTGGCCTGCCCGTTCTTGTTGGGCACCATGCGCACCACCTGGCTGCCCTTCATTTCTGCACGAAATGAACAACCCACGCCACAGTAGGCGCACGTCGTCACCACCGAGTGATCGGGTTGCCCCAGGTCCGTGATGGATTTTTCCATCAAGGTCGCGGTGGGACAGGCTTGGACGCAGGCGCCGCACGACACGCATTCCGAATCCAGGAAATCGGTAGGACCCGGAGCGATCTTGGACTGGAAACCCCGTCCATCAACCGTAAGGGCGAAGGTGCCTTGAACCTCTTCACACGCACGCACGCAACGGGAACAAACGATGCACTTGGTCGGATCGAAACTGAAATAGGGGTTCGACGTGTCCTTGGTGCCCACGAGGTGATTCTCGCCTTCGGTGCCATAGCGCACTTCGCGCAAACCGACGACGCCGGCCATGTCCTGAAGCTCGCAGTTTCCGTTGGCGGGACAGGTGAGGCAATCGAGCGGATGGTCGCTGATGTAGAGCTCCATCGTGTTGCGACGCAGTTTGGCGAGTTTATCGGACTGCGTGGTCACTTTCATGCCCGCCTCCGCAGGCGTGGTGCACGAAGCAGGAAATCCCCGGCGGCCTTCAATTTCGACGAGGCAAAGCCGGCAAGAACCGAACGCTTCGAGGTGATCGGTAGCGCACAGTTTAGGAACGCGCACTCCGGCATCGAAGGCGGCACGCATCACCGAGGTGCCAGCAGGGACCGTCACTTCCACCCCATCAATTTGAAGAGAGACGAGTTTGTCGGACACCCGGA
>JBDKKQ010000145.1:0-2924 GCA_039796015.1 Verrucomicrobiota bacterium | reverse complement strand
GTGTTCGCCTCCAAGGCTCGCTCCGGCCCGACACCGCTCCGCTCGAATCGGCTGGGGGTCGGTCCCGCATATCTACACAAAAAGTGCCACTCCATACTACAACGGTGTTCTTGAATGAGCTACGCGGCATCAGGCCTACGCTCGCTGAGTAGGCTCTGGGGAGGAGGAACTTTCGCGCTTTGCGCGAGGGGGTTGGGTGTTCGCCTCCAAGGCTCGCTCCGGCCTGACACCGCTCCGCTCGGGTTTTGGGCGGGGCTCCGCGGGGCCGGGCTGACATGCCTTTGGGGTGCCCCAACGGGGCACTGCATACCAGCCCGGGGTGGAATCCCGGGTAGGGCAAAGTCGTAACCGATGCGTTCTGAAGGAACGCCGCAGAGTGCTCAGATCGTTCATCGACGCATCGGGATGCGATAGTCCTTCAGAACACCTACTGAACCTCATTCGGAGCATCCTTGCCCGTGTAGGGGTTGGCCCTCATGATGAGGGCGCGGAATCAGCATCTCTTTGAAGACTATGAAATTCGGCTACCTCATCGATATGGACGGCGTGATCTACCGCGAAAACCGGCTGATCCCCGGGGCGGTGGAGTTCGTGAATGCGCTGTTGAGCACGGGCACGCCGTTCCTCTTCCTAACCAATAATTCCGCGCCGACGGCCGAGGACTTGACGGTTCGTCTGCGCCACCTCGGTGTGAATGGGCTTTCTCCGAAGCATTTCTACACGTCCGCTATGAACACGGCGGACTTTCTGGCGGAGACGCATCCCAATTGCTCGGTGTTTGCGATCGGTGAAGGAGGCCTCCTGACGGCCTTGCATGATTACAAGATCGCCAACGATGCGATTCGTCCCGATTACGTGGTGGTGGGCGAGGGGGCAGCGACGACGGAGAAATTGGCCAAGGCGCATGAGTGCATCGAGCGGGGAGCACGACTCATTGCGACCAATCCTGACAATTGGTGCCCGGTCTCCGAGGAGAAAACTCGTCCTGGGGCTGGAGCCATTGCTGCTTTCTTGGAGGCGAGCACGGGTTCTCGTGCCTATTACTTGGGCAAACCCAATGGCTATATGTTCCATCGGGCGCGACGCAAGCTGATGGAGTCGGCTCTCAACTTCTCAGGTCCGGTGGCCATGATTGGCGACACCATGGAGACGGACATTCGGGGTGCAGTGGAGGCGGGGTTGCTCGGGTTTCTGGTGCTCACCGGCTCCACTCAATTGGAGAATGTCTGCGACTACGTGTATCAGCCGAGTCGTATTTTGCAGAGTGTGGCTGACCTCACCGAAGAGATCCTCACTGGCAAGGCGGCTAGCCATTTCGAGACCACTCTCGGAGCACCGCGCAGTACCGGGGGGAAGTCGGGCCATCGGCACCAGACCGATGTGTTCGCGTTCCATAAGCCCCGTCCTCGCCCGGCGATGACCAAGTAGGTCAAACGCGTTCAGCCCAAGGCGGAACGCGGAGGTGAACAAGCACCTCGTCCGAGGGGGCCGATCTCGGCGGGTATCAGCGGATCAATCGCAAGAGTCCGTAGGCCAGCAGGGCCGTGACCGGTAGCGTCAATACCCAGGCCCAAAGGATGCGCTCGACCACACTGAGGTTCAGCGCACTGAAGCGCTTGGCGCAGCCCACACCCATGATGCTGGTGGTGATGGCGTGGGTGGTTGAGACCGGCATGCCGAAGTGCCCAGCAATGCTCAAGACGGTGGCCGCGGTGGTCTCGGCGGCGAACCCATGAACCGGTTGGAGCTTCACCATCTTGTGTCCCATGGTCTTAATGATTCTCCAGCCTCCAGCGGCCGTGCCTGAGGCCATGACCAGCGCGCAGGTGATCTTGATCCAGTTGGCGATGCCTTCTTGGCCGTTGGCATCATTCACCATGGGGTGAGCCAAGAAGTTGGACCAATCGGGAAGGTCTTTGAGCAGGCCTGATTTGTCGGCACCAACGAGCGCCAATGCGATGATGCCCATAGTTTTCTGCGCATCATTGCTGCCGTGGCTGAAGCCCATGTAGGCGGCGCTGGCCAACTGGGCCTTGCCGAAAACCCGAGTGACCCACCGCGGGGTCCAGGAACGCAGAAGCCAGTACATCAGGGTCATCACCAACAATCCCACCAGCAAGCCCATCACGGGGGACAAGAACATGGGGATAATCACTTTATAGAGCAGACCCTCATGCTTGTACCAAGGCATGCCTTCCTTGACCTTGGCGAAGATGACGACCGCTAAATTGTTGTCGGCCGCTGCGAGTCCGCCGCCGACCAATCCTCCGATGAGGGCATGACTGGAACTCGAGGGGAGCCCGAACCACCAAGTGACCAAGTTCCAGATGATGGCTCCTAGCAGAGCGGCCACGAGCGCCTTCTGGGAGAGGTCGGTGGGAATGAGTTTCTGATCGAGCAGGCCCGAACTAATGGTCTTGGCCACCGCGGTGCCGTAGAGGGCTCCGATGAGGTTGGTGATGGCTGCAAGGCCGATGGCGAGTCGGGGCGTCAGGACTTTGGTGGACACCACCGTGGCGATGGAGTTGGCCGTGTCGTGGAAACCGTTGTTGTATTCGAAGATCAACGCGACCAGCACGACGGTCAGGAGCAGTTCCATCGCGCGTCAGGAGTTCTTCAGGACGATGTGGGTCACGACGTTGCCGGCGTCGCGGCAGCGATCAATCACCTTCTCCAGGAGCTCGAAGAGGTCCTTGAGCAGCAGCGCCCGTTGCGGCGGATGCTTGCCGCTATACACATCCCGCATGAGTTCCAGCACCGCCTTGTCCGCATCCCCCTCGAGCTGTTGCAGCCGGTCGTTGAGCGACTTCACCTGCGCCAGGTCCGGGCGGCGCAGCCCACGCACCATCGTCACCAGCGTCTCGACGGCCAGCTCGATGAGCGCCGTCTGGCGGGAGAAGTCCACGCCCTGCACCTGTTCGGGC
>JBDKKQ010000144.1:0-9391 GCA_039796015.1 Verrucomicrobiota bacterium | reverse complement strand
TTGGACAAAAGAACTCCCTCGGGGTTGAGATGCGATTCGCCGTGGCCGGTCAGCTTGGATTGGATGCTTCGGAAACCCTTCAGGGTCTCTGGAGTCATTCCGTCAAAACCATAATTTGCGCGGATGGCATAAATGCCGTTCTCCGCATGCCCGGCGTCGTTGACGAAGTTGTAGGATTCGTGCCAGGGGCGATCCGAGGCCGCGAAGAGCACACCATGGACAGCGGAGCTGACCTCGGCGAAGGCCGCCGGTCCACCCCAGTGGCAGGCGGCACCGCCAACAACTGCATGAACATCCATGAGCGCGACCAAGGCCCGAGTTGCTCGAGGATCGGCCAGGGTGACGGTTTTTCCGGACCGATCCTGGACCTGAGCAGTGTAGCGGGGGAGTCCCGGAGTTGGTGCCAAACGGGATTTCAGGATCTGAGGGCGGAGTGAAGGCAGCTCAACTTGAGCGACGACGGACGTATCAGCGGCCATAAATTCGGTTGAAAATCGATATCAGTGGGCGGGGGGAGTCCCGCAAACATTTGAAAAGGCTACGGGGGTAAACTGAAATGGGAAGGCACTTTTTGTCCTTCTGACCTTTGGCTGCCTAATGGGTTGCAATACAGAGATCCCACAAAGAGCTTTTTCCCATTAGCTGTGTCGGCCATGATTTCGGGCATGTCAGGTCTTATCGCCATCGTGGGCCGTCCCAACGTCGGCAAGTCCGCGCTCTTCAATCGAATCGTAGGTCGCCGCATCGCTATTGTTCATGATCAACCCGGTGTCACTCGGGACCGTGTAATGGCCGAGGCCGAATGGCACGGTCGCCCCTACACGCTGGTGGACACGGGCGGTATCGGGTTGTTGCGCCGGGAAAAAGCCGCCGATGTGATCACCGCTGCCGCATTGCTGCAGGTTGATTTGGCCATCGAGGCGGCGGACGTGATTCTGTTGGTCGTCAACGTTCAGGAGGGCATCGTCCCGTTGGACCAAGAGGTGGCCAAGAAGCTGCGTACGATTCAGAAGCCAGTTTTGGTGGTGGTGAACAAGGCCGATAACTATCAGGCAACCGCCGGTGCAACAGAGTTCGCAGCGCTGGGTTTCGAACGAATTTATCCGGTCACCGCCATTCATGGGAATGGTATTGAGGATCTGATGGATGCGGCCGTCGCTGGTCTGCCCCAGTGGAGCGCCGAATCAAAACCGGCTGAAACCGATGAGGTCGATGCGGATGGGGCTCCCGTGGCGCTTGAAGAAGGAGAAGAGGGTGAAGCTTTGCCGCGTCGCCGGCGAGACGGTCCGAAGCGCTTGGCCATCGTTGGCCGCCCGAATGTCGGCAAGTCTTCGATTATCAACCGGGTGACCGGATCGGATCGGGTCATCGTTAGCGAAATCCCTGGGACTACCCGCGATGCGGTCGACGTTCCTTTCGAGGTGGTGACCGAGGCTGGTCGTGAACAGTACGTACTGGTGGACACCGCCGGTGTTCGAAAGGCACGACGCATCGACAACAGCATCGAATATTTTTCTGTTGAACGAACCAAGGGCGCCATCGCTCGCTGCGATATCGCCGTCCTGGTGATTGACGCGATGAGCGGGATTACCGAGCAGGACAAAAAGATTGCCGACGTGATCGTCGAACAGCGACGCGCCTGCATCGTGGTGGTGAACAAGTGGGATCTTGTGTCCGAGGACGTGCGGAAAGCTCGCGAGCAAGAGATCGAGGTTCGAGAAGGTAAGAATCGGGACCGCGACGATCGGCAGAAGCGCTTGACCACCCTAGCAGAGTTCGGTCAGTGGGTTCAGGATCGACTATTTTTCCTCGATTACGCTCCGGTTATCTTCACTTCCGCCAAGGATGGGTTCCAACTGGACCGTCTGTTAGAGGCAGTACGCTACGTCTCCAGCCAGTTGAAGCAGAAGGTCCCCACGGCCATTCTGAACCGGACTCTCAATGACTCCATTGAACGCCGACAACCGGTCAGCGACATGGGGCATCGGCTGAAGTTCTACTACGCGACTCAAGTGCGGCAGGCACCTCCGACGTTCCTGCTCTTCGTGAACCGGAACGAATTGTTCAGTTCTCAATACATGAAGTACCTCACGGGCGAAATGAGGAAGGCCTTTGGTTACGAGGGTTGTCCCATCTTGTTAGTGCCCAAGCCGCGTCCCAAAACCATCGAGTCGGTCCGGAGATTCCGCAAACAGCCCTTTGCTCACAAACGTGAGGGCGGTGAGCGGCAGTTGTCGCCGCTCGCAGAACGCGCGGTGGCCCGAAAGGCGGCCCGGTCGGAGAACCCAGCCCCTGGCAGGGGGGGGCCAAGGTCGTCTAGTCGTCCAGGAACCAAACCAGCGTCTTCGAGTTTCAAGACAGCAAAACCTGGAAGACCGGAGGCAACAGCCTTGAACACAAGGGCTTCGAGCCCATCAAGCCGTTTCGACAAGGCACCCGGTGTTCGCCCGCTCAAGAGTGAGGGCTGGAAGAGCGAGGGTCTTAAGCCTACCGGTCGTAAGCCAGCCGAGGGACGACCTTCCGCCGAGCGTCGTAAGTTAGCCGACGGCCGTAAGCCTACCGGACGTTCGTCCGCCGAGGGCCGCCCGTCCGCCGAGCGTCGTAAGTCAGCCGACGGCCGTAAGCCTACCGGTCGTACGTCCGCCGAGGGCCGCCCATCCGCAGAGCGTCGTCCGTCAGCCGAGGGCCGTAAGCCCGCCGAGCGTAAATCATTCGACGGCCGTAAGCCTACCGAACGGAAGACAGTTGTTCGGAAACCTACAGGACGAGACGCCGCGGATCGAAAGCCCGCGGGTCGTGGGCGCTCATTTCGTAGTTAAAGGGAAACCCGCAACTCCTCAGCCAAGGGCCAAAAAAGAAGCCTTTGGCTGAGTGGGGTGGCGCCGAAGGTTTTTGGCCTGATGATGCTAAATGGCCGGTACCATTCGCCTAAACAATCGCCTAAACAAAATGGGGAGCCAAACGGGGTCTAGAACTCCGCTCGGGCTCCCCCATTTATCTGGTCGATCCGTGCCTGATCGCTTCGGCGGGATCGCTAAGACGGGATCGTTGAGACCAGTCTCTCAGGCGGCCCGACGGCCCGACATCATGAAGTCTAGATAGGTGCTCAGGCGGGACTTCATTTCGAGGCGTGAAACGATCGCATCGATCATCCCGTGCTTCATGAGGAACTCCGCCGTCTGGAAGTCCGGAGGTAGTTCTGACTGGGTGGTGGCCTCGACCACACGGCGGCCGGCAAAACCAATGGTCGCTCCCGGTTCTGCCACGATGAGGTCTCCCACACTGGCATAACTGGCCATGACGCCGGCAGTGGTGGGATCCGTCAGAACACTAATATAAGGCAACCGCTGTTTGGCCAGGTACGCGAGTGCTCCGCACGTTTTAGCCATCTGCATCAAGCTGAACATACCCTCATACATGCGAGCTCCACCGCTGGTGGATACGATGATCAGGGGAATGCCTCGATCAGTGGCTGTCTCGATCAAACGGGTGAGTTTTTCTCCCACCACCGAGCCCATGGACCCGCCCAGGAACTGAAAATCCATGACCCCCAGAGCCACCCGGTGCGTGCCGAGCATGCCGACACCGGTGACCACGGCGTCTTTAAGCATGGACATCTTTTTTCGATAGGCGGCGAGCTTGGCCTCGTAACTGGCTGCTCCCGTGAACTTGAGAATGTCCACGCTTTCCATCGAAGCGTCCATTTCTTCGAAGGAGCAGGTTTCCACCATGGAATGGATGCGCTCCCGAGAACCGATCTTGAAGTGGTAGCTGCACTTCGGACAGACCTTGAGATTGCTGTCTAGGTCCTTGTCGTAGATCAAACCGTCACATTTAGGGCACTTGCTCCACAAACCCTCGGGAATATCCCGCTTCTTGGACTTGGAGGTCAGCTTGGGCTTGGTGAGGAATGCAGTATCAGCGGCATCGTGGGTCGGAGGAGTGACTGCAGGCTCGACCGGATCGACTGGATCGACGCCGATCGCCTTTTTGCGGATGACTTTGGTGGCCATGAACGGGGAAACGCTCCTCAGGGAGGCGTTACTTCGGGGGATTTCCTACCACCGACTTGTGTGGAAAGCCAGCGCGAGTAACACCCGACGGATGGGTGGTCGAAACTTCAGCGCGCTCGTGTAAGACCCGGGGCCGACTTACACGGCGCCTTTGAGTCCCTGGGCGAGGGTGGCTGCTGTATTTTTCTAAGGTCACGTATTTATTCAGAGCGACCATCGGCCTTATTCGGCCTTATCGTCTCGGTAGCGGTCGTGGGGAGGTCTTTGAAAAACCCTGGGCCGCCATCCATTGATGAACCCTCTTTTTAAAGTCAAAGGCCTCATAGCCCTGCTCGGAGCCGTCGCCGCGTGGGCAGCCACTCCGGAGTGGCCCGAATGGCGTGGGCCAGGCGGGCAGGGGTATGCTTCCTCAAAAGCCCAACCGCCGACCCGATGGAGTGAGACCGAAGGCGTCGTCTGGAAGGCCTCGATTCCAGGCCGTGGTTGGTCCTCTCCGGTGATCGATGGTCAGCAGATTTGGCTCTCGACGGCCCATGAGACTGCTGCCAAAGCCGAGGACGTGAAACGGCGTTTGGGCGCCAACACCGCGGACCAACCTCTGGTCCTTTTGCAAAAGGTTGATTTGCACGCCCTTTGCGTAGACCGCAACACGGGCAAAATTTTGAGGGATATCCGCCTGTTTTCGGAGCAGGAGCCCCAATGGGTTCATGAACTCAACAGTTATGCCTCGCCAACTCCGGTCTTGGAATCGGGCCGCGCCTATTTCCACTTCGGCACCTTCGGCACCGCCTGTTTGGACACCCGATCCGGAAAGGTTCTCTGGACCAATACCAGCCTTCACATCATGCACGAGAATGGCCCCGGCAGTTCTCCGATTTTGTGGAAGGATCGGTTGATCTTCCACCTTGATGGCAGCGACAGCCAATCGATCGTGGCACTAGACACGGCAACCGGTCGATTGGCCTGGCAGACGCCTCGTTCCGGGGAATTGGCCACCAACCCGCAACTCAAAAAATCCTACGCCACACCGGCCATCATCAAGCTGGGAGGACGTGATCAATTAATCTCCCAGGGAGCCGATTGGCTGTACGGCTACGATCCGGCGAGCGGGCGCGAACTCTGGAAGATCCGCTATGGGCAATTGGGCTTCTCCCTCTCATCACGCGCTGTCTTTGGTGGCGGCACGATGTACCTCAGCACGGGCTTCATGAAGCCGGAGATTCACGCCATCCAACTGGATGCCCAGCCCCAGCCGGTTCACCGGTGGAAGTATTCGAAGGGAGCTCCGACCATGCCCTCGCTCTTGCTGGTGGGAGAGGAATTGTACTTTGTGTCGGACTCCGGAGGCTTCTTCACCTGCCTCGATGCCCGCACCGGGGTTGAACAGTTTCGTGAGCGCTTGGGCGGCAATCACAACGCCTCGCCGCTGTACGCTGGAGGTCGGATCTACCTGCCCAGTCGCGAAGGAAGCGTGATGGTTATCGAGCCTGGGCGGCAATTTCATCCCGTCGCGACCAACACAGTGGCAGGCAAGATCATGGCCACGCCCGCGGTGGTGGGGCGATCGATCTTCATCCGGACCGACCATTCTCTGTACCGGATCGAATCCGCCAACCGATGAATCCGATGGACCCTTCAGGACACTTAGGTGAGCCATCCGAAGGCCAATTCCCTCAGGCCTTGCCCCCAGCCGAGGCTCAGGTCATCGCCGACACCCGTCTCTGGTTGGAGCGGGCCGTGATCGGCTTGAACCTTTGTCCCTTCGCCCGGGCAGAATACGTTCGAAACCGCATCGCCTTTAGAGTCACAGAGGCCGCGACGCCGGAAGCCCTGTTGGGTGAATTGCAGGCCGCCCTGCTGGAGTTGCTGGCCACCGAGCCTTCGAAGATCGAGACCACATTACTCATTCACCCACGCGTGCTTCAGGAGTTTCTCGACTACAACGAGTTTCTGGGTGAGGCCGATGCGCTGCTCTCCCGAATGAACCTGGAGGGAGTCTTTCAGATCGCCAGCTTCCACCCCCGATATCAGTTCGCCGGTGAAGATCCTGCCGACATGAGTCATTTCACCAACCGCTCCCCCTTTCCGATGCTTCACCTTTTGCGAGAGGCCTCCGTCGCCCGGGCCGTGAGCAGTGGCGAGGATGCCGCAACCATCGTGGCCCGGAACTTGGAGACTGTCCGCGGCCTGGGTTCAGAGGGGTGGAAACGACTCGGATTGGCCAACACTTCGGACGGCCACTGAATACGGATGGGAAAACCCTCTGGTGGTGGGCTGAGTCCCTTTAGTCAGTGGGATGCAGTCCATCGGGCCCAGTCCGTCTTGGGCCAATGTTGGGCTTTCCAAATAGAGCTTGCCCGGTATGTTGCCCGCTCCCGTAGCGGAGACGGATCGGACTCAAAAAGGTTCGACCGCTTCCCTTCGGTTCTGCACCACGATGGACGCCCCACACATTCGCAATTTCAGCATCATCGCCCACATCGACCACGGGAAGACCACCCTGTCGGACCGATTGCTCCAGACGACGGGGACTGTCGAAGATCGGACGCTCCAAGCCCAGCACTTGGATGCGATGGACTTGGAGAAGGAGCGGGGCATCACCATCAAAGCCCATCCGGTAACGATGTACTACGTGGCCAAGAATGGAGAACGCTATGAGCTGAACCTGATCGACACCCCTGGACATGTCGACTTTGCCTACGAGGTCAGCCGTTCCCTGAGTGCCTGCGAAGGAGCTCTGGTCATCATCGATGCGGCTCAAGGTGTGGAAGCTCAGACCGTGGCCAATGTGCATCTGGCCATGAAGCAGGGCCTGACGATCATTCCGATCATTAACAAGATCGATCTGCCGCATGCCAATATCCCGATGGCCAAGCAGCAGTTGGAGGAGATTTTGGCCATTCCAGCTGAGGACGCCATCTTAGCCAGTGCTAAGGAAGGCATTGGTATTTCAGACATTCTGGAAGCAATCGTTCATCGTTTGCCTGCACCGAAGCCGACCGAGGCAAAATCGTTCCAGGCGTTGATTTTCGACAGCTACTTCGACACTTACAAAGGTGTGGTGATCTTGGTCCGGGTGACCAACGGGGCCCTGAAGCCGGGCATGATGGTCAAGTTGCTGCACTCAGGGCGGACAGTTGAAATCAAGGAGGTTGGCTCCTTCAATCCCAAGCCGTACACCCGCGATGAATTGACGGTGGGCGAGACCGGCTACATCACGGCCAATATTAAGACCCCGCGCGAAGTGAAGGTGGGTGATACCATTACCGATCCGCGCAATCCGTCGACCGAGCTCCCTGGCTTTCAAGAGATTCATCCGATGGTGTTCTCGGGCATCTACCCGATTAACACGGCCGACTACGAGGGGCTTAAGGTCAGCATCGCCAAGCTGCAGTTGAACGACTCAGCCCTGACCTTCCAGACTGAAAGCTCGGCAGCGTTGGGTTTCGGACTCCGGTGCGGTTTCCTCGGACTTCTCCACATGGAGATCGTTCAGGAGCGCCTCCGCCGCGAGTTCGACATGGACATTATCGCCACCTACCCGAGCGTGGTGTATCAGGTCCACATGACCGATGGGACGGTCAAGCAGGTGGACAATCCCGCCTTCATGCCCGACGTCACCTACATCGAGACCGTCATGGAGCCGATCGTGAAGGCCTTCGTCATTACGCCGGGTGAGAACCTGGGCGACATCATGGGGCTGATTTCCGAGAAGCGCGGGTTCATTAAGAACACCGAAACCCTCGACACGCGGCGGGTGATGCTGACCTGCCGGATCCCGATGAACGAAATCCTCATCGACTTCCACGACCGCATCAAATCCATCACCCGAGGCTACGGGTCGATGGATTATGAACCGGATGGATTGGAAGCCAGTGACATGGTGAAACTGGACATGATGGTCAATGGAGAGGTGATGGAAGCCTTCTCCAGTTTGGTTCATCGATCCAAGGCTGAGGCTCGGGGGCGCAACTTGGCGGCCAAGCTCAAGGACGTCATTCCGAGGCAGCAGTTCCAGATCGCCATCCAGGCAGCCATTGGCAGCAAAATCGTTTCTCGTGAGTCGATCAGCGCCATGCGCAAGGACGTGACGGCCAAGTGCTATGGCGGCGACATCAGCCGTAAGCGCAAGCTTCTGGAGAAGCAGCGCGAGGGCAAGAAGCGCATGAAGTCCGTCGGTTCAGTGGACATCCCGCAGGAGGCCTTTATCGAGGTGCTCAAGACGAACTGAGGCGGTTTGGGTGCCATGAAGGTGCAACTCCCGATTTCTCACAAGAGACGGGGTGGGTCTTGGCAGTGTTTAGGGCCGTCTTTGGGCGTGACCCTCATCGAACTGCTGTGCGTGATGGGAATCATCGGCGTTCTCATGACGATGATGGCCCCGGCGGCCCTCAAAGCCTTGAAGAAGGCCCGCCAATTGAGTGGCGAAATCGAAGCGCCTGCGTTTCAGGAGGAAATCCAGCGTAAGTACACCCCCTACCGATTAGCCAACCCTCAGCACCCCACGCTAGATCGGAATGGGTTCATTGCGGCCTGCGGTCTTAGTTTCAAGGCGACTGCTTGGTTGAAGAGCAGTGAGGTGAGGTTCTTTGACTTCAGCGCTGCTTCGGCTCCGAGCACCGTGGTGATCGAGCAGAGGTTGAAAGTCATCCCCAACCAACCACAGGTTACCAGATATACCGTGATGGATTTGCTGTTGCCTGAGCCTCAGTGAGGCACAGCTCAGTGGGTACACCTTTACCGCAGCCGGCGCAGGGTCATTTGCAGCGCAGTGGAGCCACAAAAAGGGGACGGCAGCGTAAAACC
Organism: Verrucomicrobiota bacterium; assembly: GCA_039796015.1. Taxonomy (GTDB): domain Bacteria; phylum Verrucomicrobiota; class Verrucomicrobiia; order Limisphaerales; family UBA9464; genus SXXZ01. Next base: position 572 of record JBDKKQ010000144.1, on the reverse strand, counting down.
CTCGCTGCGCCCCCTTCTTTGGATTCGGTCTTTAGATCTTCCGAGCGATTGAGGCGAAGTCGTACACCGTCTCCACCGTGAGCGACCTGCTGTTGCCGGAGCTGTAGTGACCTGGCTCCGGGATCGCGCAAAAAAAGGTCTGCGGTGGCCGTGCCACTTCGCAGGTCCTATTGGATGTCCCGGATGCTCCGTATGGGCTCAGGCGAAGTCGTACACAGTGACCTTCTGCCACAGAGCGCGGCAGTGTTCGACGAACTTCAAATGTTCGGGATGGATCTGGTACTCATCCTGAGCCTCCTTGCTGGGGAAGATCAGGTTCAAGGCCACCTGATAGGATTGATCCACCACAGGACGCGGGCTGCCGACCATCCGGCCCATGTGAAAGTGGATCACGCCTGGGATCGGCTTCAGGTACTTCTCGCCACCGGCAATGAGTTCATCGGCGGATGTGGGATTAGCGGGGTCGGTCCAGAAAATGACGACGTGAGAGAACTGGCTTGAAGGTGTGCTCATGGAGTTAAAATTGATCGGTCACATTCGGCTGAACCACAGGGACCGAAATCCCTAAGGCG
>JBDKKQ010000143.1:0-2862 GCA_039796015.1 Verrucomicrobiota bacterium | reverse complement strand
TGCCACCGCCATACTGCGGCTCACCCAGAAACTCCACGGCATGAATGCGCGGGAGCATCGAGTCGCTGTCGTACCGCGCAACGGGTTGCAGCCGGTTCATGTATTTGAGCGGATACTTTTCGAAGAGCGGCGTGTCCGAATATCCGGGTACATGCTCGTGCATGCCCGCGTTGATGTGCATCCGGCTCAGCGTTTGCAAATACGGCTCCGCGTGCAGGGTGTTGCTGGAGCCCAGTTTCGAGGCCACCCAACCACCGCTGATATCGAACACCTCGCGTTTGATGCGTTGGTGGGTCCAGACGGTGATCGGCTTTCCGGCAGCGTCGGACAAGCGCACTTCCAGCGCAGCGTAGGTGAGCGGTAACCGACCCGTGTCCACGCGCGCACCGCCACGATGGTTCGCTGGGATGAGACCGTCCGTCGGAAAGCGATCCAGTCGGTTGCTGATCCACGGTTGAGCCTTGAGAGAGCGCCACGTGGCATTGTTCTCCGGCAACCAGAGACGGCAGGCTTCGAGTCGCAGCGAGCCAGCAGTGCGATTGACCAGATGAAAGAGCACGGAATCCGGTTGAATGTGGGTTCCCGTGCCGAGAAACGTCACGGCTGAGAGCCATACGTCGGGACTGTCGATCCGCACCTGCATCCGATCGGCCTCGCCCATTCCGGGAAGACCCACTGCCAACTCGGTCTGTGTGTTCGTACCCCACTCCGCGCGCTTGCCGTTCCAACTCCAAACAGTCATGGCACCCGGTGGCAGGCGGAGCGGTTCGCCGCCCCATGCGGACGGTAGGTCATGCCACGCCCACTCGTCGGTCTTCAGCAGTTCCTCGGGAGTGTGACCGCGCAACCGGATGTCGGCTGAAGCCGGAATGACCACCACTTCGGTGGATGTATTGCGCAGGTAAACCTCCACCCGCGCACCGAGGCTGAAATCGGCCTTCTTGCGATACTGCATCTCGGTGGATTGGAGGTGCGGCACCCGATGAACACCGTCCACCGACAGCGAGGCTGCCCAGACACCCATGGGGAGAACGGCCTGAAGGCTCAGGCATCCCAGCAAAAGCCTCAGGGCAACTGTCGCCATCGTGAATATCGGGGAATCGGGTCCAGACGTCATGGGGAGTAATGTGGTTAAGCCGCCTGTTACACGACAATTATTCTTCCCCTTCCCGGCAACCAGAATTGTGAGGCAATGCGCTGGGGAAAATAATCGTCGTCGTACACCTGTCCCCTCCCAGGCCGTCCAAAAGCTCTTGGAAACCCTTTTCTGATTCCGGCACTAGCAACGGTACTTGCCGACAAGTCATCGGCGACGCACCGTTGTATTCCATCAAACCATGAAACGCGTGCTCCTCTCCGTGATGTCCGCCGCCCTGGCGACAGTCCTCCTCTCCACACCCGCCTTGGCAGCCGACAAGAAAGACAAGAAGTCCGACAAGGAAGGGTGGAAGCAACTCTTCGACGGCAAAGACACCTCCCAGTGGCGCGGCTACAAAGCGACCTCGTTCCCCACCAAAGGTTGGCGTGTCGAAAACGGAACCCTGCGGCACGTGGCCGGAGAGGGCGGCGGCGACCTCATCACCCTCGACAAGTTCAGTGATTTCGAACTGCGTTTTGAATGGAAAGTTTCCCCCGGAGCCAACAGTGGCGTCATTTATCGCGTGACCGAAGACCACAACGCCTCTTACGAGACAGGCCCTGAATACCAGGTCCTCGACGAATCCAAGCACGCCGACGGCAAGAACCCCAAGACCAGCGCCGCCGCGCTCTACGCCCTCATCGCCTGCAACACCGAAAAAGAACTCAAGCCCGTGGGCGAATGGAATAAGGCCCGCATTGTAGTCAAAGGCAACCAGGCCGAGCACTGGCTCAACAAAAAGAAAGTCGTCGAGTACCAGTGGGGCGGCTCCGAGACCCAGAAGCTCATCTCCGAATCCAAATTCAAAGGCATGCCTGGCTTCGCCAAAAATTCGAGCGGTCACATCTGCCTGCAAGATCACGGCGACGACGTGTGGTTCCGCAATATTAAGATCCGCACCTTCTGAGGATTTGCGGCCCGGCCGCGCAGAACTCCCCATCGACCCTCCCTCATCCGAGTGAATCCCATCTATTGGGACTACAACGCCACCACGCCTCTGGACCACCAAGTCCGGCAGGCGATGGAACCGTACCTGGAGAACGTTTGGGGCAACCCTTCCAGCGTTCACGCCGTCGGACGCCGAGCCCGAGCGGCTTTGGACGAATTCCGCTACCGATTGGCCGGAGCCTGGAAATGCAGGCCCAGCGAGGTGATTTTTACCAGTGGCGGAACCGAATCGAACAACCTGGCCGTCCTAGGAACAGCCCGCCTCCGAGGGGCCCAAGGCTACCGTCACCTGGTGGTCTCGCCCGTGGAGCATCACGCGGTACTGCACGCGTTGAAACACCTCGAAGCCCACGAAGGGTTCACCCTCACGCTAGTGCCGGTAAATCACCACGGCCGCGTCTCCCCTGAGGCCGTGGCCCAAGCCCTTCGCCCCGACACCGCTCTGGTCTCGATCATGGCTGCCAACAACGAGACCGGCACCCTTCAACCCGTAGCCGAGATCGGTCGTTTGTGCCGCGAACGGGGCGTACTCTTTCACACCGACGCCGTCCAAGCCTTCGGAAAACTACCCTTCGAGCGCATCGACCAATTCGAGGCCGACCTAGTGTCGGTGTGCGCTCACAAGTTCCATGGGCCCAAGGGGGCCGGTGCACTGTTCATCCGCTCTCCCCTGCTCCCACATCCCACGCAACATGGCGGAGCCCAAGAAAACGAACGACGCGGTGGCACCGAGAACTTAACCGCCGTAGCCGGTCTGGTGAGCGCCTTCGAAACCC
>JBDKKQ010000142.1:0-3080 GCA_039796015.1 Verrucomicrobiota bacterium | reverse complement strand
CGTTTGCGCAACTGTTCGATGACCGAATCTCGGATCAACTCGCAGCGGTGCCGACCCGCATCGGCCACCCCGAAGCGAGGTTCAACCTGCAGTCGCCATGGGGCTCCCTCGGGCAGGCATCCGATGAGTTCAGTCACCAGCGTCTCGGCGGCCGCTCGGATGGATGGCACGGGAAACGATCGAGCCTCGGGCAACCACTGGCGGGCGAAGACCGTGAGGCCTACCGCGGTACGGATCTCGGACCAAGACCCCGGCGCTTTCAGTGCCAGCATCGAGTCTCCCAACGGCTCCAAGACCGACGTCGGTAGAGCACGGAGCAACTCCTGCTCAAGGAAGGGTCGGTTTTCAGGAGCACTCAGGATGAGATGCATTGCAAAGAGTGTGTCGGAAAAGAGAACCGCCGTCGCCAGAGGAGTCCGGCGACGGCGGTCTGAAACTTAAAAAAGACTATTGGGTCTTCAGGAAGGCCTGCAAGTCAGCCAGTTCCTGAGCCTTCAGCCCCAACTGATCGGCGCTCATCATCAAGGAGCGGCTCAGACCCTTGCGTTCAGCGATCCGGTTCTTGGGCACCGACTGCACCAAACCTGCCGCGCTTTGGATAACCACCGGGTCTCCCTCGCTAATCACGACTCCATGGATCTCCGTACCATCCTTGGTCTTTAGCATCGTGCCGTTGAAGCCGCTGGCGATGTCCGCGCTGGGATTAATGACCGAGTTAAAGAATACCTCCGCCGTCTGCCGCTTGGCCCAACCCGTCAGATTGGGTGCGTATTCCACACCCACAGTTCCGACCCGGTGGCAACTCGCGCAGACCGCATTGAAGCGTTCCTGCCCGCGCGTGGCCGAACCACTCAGTGCTGCTACATCCGCCACCGAATAGGCCGGCTTATCGGCTGCGGGAATGGTCGCCGAGATAAGTTCTACACCCTCCGGATCATAAATACCCCGGGCCTTGAGCGGGGCGGCCAAGCTGTGGTCTTTCCAAACAGAGTCTTTCCGATTCATGAGCCACCAGATGGCTTCGGCTTTGACCACGCCCTCGGACTGGGCTGCGACGTCCAGCATGGCGGCCGAGGCGGCCGGGACGGTGTTGAAGCCAATGGCCGTCAGGGCTGATTTGCGGGCGGCCAAGTCCAGGTTTGTGGACAGAGCGCGGGCGCGGAAATCTCCGATGGATTGCGGCGGATGCAGACGCCAAGCGATGGCGGCGAAGGCGGGCGACCAGCGCAGGGGATCGGAATGGTTGAGCACCGGTTTGACCTGGTCATACAGGGCCGACTCTTGGCCAACGGCTCCGGCGCCCCAAGCCTCGAGTAGGGTACGATCAGACCCGTCTATACCCTTGGCCAGCGTGAGGAAGAGACCTTGGGTTTGTTCGAGGGGCAGATCCCGAAGCGCCAGCGCCACCTCGCGGCGGACCGCCGGAGAGACATCCTTGGCCAAGGTTTCAGCCTGGGCCGGCAGCGCCTTGCGGATTCGATGCAAGGCGCGGAAAGCTACGATGCGCATCTGAGGATCAGAATCCTTGAGCAAGGCTTCGACAGGTTTCTGACCCGGCTTTCCGAGGCGGGCCAACAACCAGACGGCACGGGCACGAACGAAGGCATTCTCATCCTTCAGCAGGCGCACCAGCGGTTTAATGGCCTTGTCGCCGTGCTTGAGAATCGCTTCCTGAGCGGTGCCCCGGATGTTGACCGACGGGCTCTTTAAGGCGGCCAATGCTCCGTCCAGCGTATCGAACTGGGCCGACGGTACTTTGGAGCGGAACCCCTTCGGCGCGATGCGGTAAATCGTTCCGGAGGTGGTGTCATCCCAGTCGGCATGACCGCCGACACGCGCATCGAACCAGTCGGTCACGTAAATGGCTCCATCAGGACCAACAGCCACATCGCTCGGGCGGAACATCACCTTGAGGGTTTGCTCGCCGCGGCTGCCGCCCTTGAAATCGGTACCAGAAAAAGACTCCTCGGCATTGCTGGTCAGGAAGTTGAAGCGCTCGAGCTTGAAATTGGCTCCGTCCGGCTTAGGCAGGTAGCCGAAGACCACATTGCGGCCGGGTTCGCAGCTCAGCAGCAATCCCCGGTATTTTTGGCCCAAGGCACCCTCCTCGTAAAAAGCGATGCCCGTGGGCGATCCGCCCCCGTAGACATCCCCCGAAGGCATCGAACCAGGATCTTCCTGACGCCACTCGGCCACCGGCGTGCTCTGGCCCGGACGCCGATCAGCACCCCAGGAGCGCTGGCCGTCCAGCGAGCAGAAGCCGGCATTGCCGTACTCCATTAAGAAGGCTGTGCGGCACGCCGGAGGATCATCGTTGTCGTTCTGGAAGACATCACCATACGAGGTGACCGTCTGCTCGTAGCTATTGCGAAAATTGTGACCGATGATGTGAACGCCCGATCCATCAGGATTCATGCGGGCGGCGAAGCCCCCGATCCACACATGGCCGTCGTCGCTCCTTTGCCCCGCGATTTGCGTCGGGTTCCAGCCCAACTCCGCATTGCCGGGGCTGTAGGCACTGCCAATGCGGAAGGTCTTGCCCGAACGATCGGTAAACATCGCTCCGCAGTTGCCGGCGTTCCAGTACCACTGTCCATCGGGACCCACGGTGACGCTGTGAATGGTGTGATCGTGGCTCTTGCCGTGGAACCCAGTGAGAATCACCTCGCGCTTATCGACCGCAGGATCGAACTTCCGGTCGCCATTGACGTCGGTGTAGACGATCACATCCGGAGCCATCGAAACGACCACCTTGTTGCCGATGACCGCCACGCCCATGGGAGCCCGGAGCGCTGGTTCCTGAACGAACACGCTCTGCTTATCGGCCACGCCATCCCCATCCGAATCCTCCAAGATGACGATGCGATCGCCAGCCGGCTGACGGTTGTAGTGGCCGCGGTAATTGACCCCTTCGGCCACCCAGATCCGCCCCTGAGGGTCGAAGTCGAGGTTCGTCGGGTTCTTGAGCATTGGAGTCGAGGCCCAGACGGTGACCTCGAGGTTAGGATCGGCCAACTGCAGCAGGTGGGTGGGCACGGCCGTTTCGGCGGCGAGGGCCCGTCCAGCCAGGGCCAGGAGCA
>JBDKKQ010000141.1:0-5561 GCA_039796015.1 Verrucomicrobiota bacterium | reverse complement strand
ACTCGGAGTCGTCCAAACGGGCAACGTGGGGATCATTGAACGCCAGATGCCCGTTTTCTCCGACACCTAAGCAGCACAAATCGATGGCCTGCGACTCAAGCAGCGCCGTGTAGCGGGCGCATTCCACATGAGGCAAATCGCAATCACCGTGGATGTAATGGAAGGCCTTGGGCTTCACCAGCGACTCAACCCGCTGCTTCATATAGTACCGGAAGCACGACGGATGATCAGCGGGGATGCCGAGGTATTCGTCCATGTGGAACAAGGTCACCTTGGACCAGTCGACGCCACCCAAGGCCACGAGGTTCTTCAGGAACTGGATCTGGGAATTGCCGGTGGCCAGAATGGCCGCGGCCGAACCGTTGCGGGCAATGGTGTCCGCCAAATAGTTGCGGACATCCAGCGCCACATAAGATGCCAGATCGGGTTGGCTGGCGAAGACATGAACGTCCAGGGCATCGGCCTTGAACGAACGGACCGGGGCATGCGATTGACTCATTGAATTGCCCAACCATGTCCTGAGATCTGCCCAAGAACAAGATTCAGACGCAGGGACTCAATCAACGCTCCGGTGGGTGATCTGGAGACACCGGTTCGCCGCCTTCGACGGCCGCCGCAAGCAGTGAGGCTTCATTCCATTGATCGGTCGGACGCAGGGCCACCAAATGCCCTCGATGGAAGACTCCGATGGTGTCACAGACCCCCAGGAGTTCCGGCAGGTAGGAACTGGCCATCACGACGGCTTTGCCCTGAGACGCGGCCGCATCAATCTGGCGGTAAATGTGCACCTTGCTGCCGACATCAATACCCCGGGTCGGTTCATCCAGGAGCAATACTTGAGAGTCGTGGTACATCAGACGCCCAAAGGCTACTTTCTGTTGATTACCACCGGAAAGCTCTTGGACCGGCTGGGAAGGACTGTGGGCACGGATGTCTAGAGGCTTCATCCATGCCTGGGCCTCCCGATGCTCCGAGGGAGGATGCCAAAACCCCCAACGCACCAAGTCTCCGGGCCGGGTAATGAACAAGTTTTCCGCGATGCTTCGAGCGAGAAGCAGTCCGTCCTCCTTTCGATTTTCGCTCAGAAAGCCAACTCCCTCGGCCCAACGCTGCCGGGGAGAATTGGATGAAATATCTAAGTCACCCAAATGGACTGTCCCCGACCGAATGGCATCCAAACCGAAGGCAGCGCGCAAGGTCTCGGAGCGACCCGCACCCACCAGACCAAACAACCCGAGGACCTCTCCCCGCCGCAAACTGAAGGTCACCGCGCGGGGTTTCTCGACGCCCTGCAGCGCCGCAACCCGAAACACATTCTCGCCCAACGAACGCGGACTTCTCGGGTAAAGGTCCTGAACCTCGCGCCCCACCATGATCCGAATGAGTTCCGGATTAGCGATGTCCGACAGCGCCCCGGTGGCCACGCTGGCGCCATCACGCAAGACCGTGAAGCGCGAGCAAACTCGACGAGATTCCTCCAGGAAGTGGGAGACATACAGCAGGCTGACCCCCTCCTCCCGCAAGCGATCGAGTACGGCGAAAAGGTGCTCGGTGTCGGCACGGGTCAGGCTCGACGTCGGTTCATCGAGAATGAGCACCCGCGGCTTCGACCGCAGGGCCCGAGCGATCTCGACGAGCTGCTGCTGGGCAATGGGCAACTCCCCGGAGACCGCGTCCAGGGGAATACTTTCGGCCCCCAAATGCCGCAGGGCTTTAGTGGCCAACTGCCGCTGACGCGACCGATCCACCCACCCCCAGCGGGAGGGTTCTTCGCCCAGGGTGATGTTCTCAGCCACCGTCAGGTGTGGGGCCAAATTGAGTTCCTGATGAATCATCGCCACGCCCGCGCGCTGGGCAGCAATGGGATCAACCGGCTGGTACTCCGCACCGTCGAGCATTATGGAGCCCGCATCCGGCTCATGGATTCCGCTCAAGATCTTGAGCAGCGTGCTTTTTCCCGCTCCATTCTCCCCGATGAGGGCATGGGCCTCACCCAGCCCCAGCGACAGACTCACCCCCCGCAGCGCCTGGGTGGCACCGAAGGATTTTTCGATTCCGTTGAGTTCTAGTCGGGTTGGCACGGGAAGCATTCAGATTTTCTCGGAGCCGGCCCGCAGACAAAGAACCTGCGGCTGCCTGACTCTGGGAAATCGTGACGACCAAACTAGCGATCCACTCCCAATGCCTTCAAGCTTCGGTCTGCGTCCGAGAATGATCACCATGGAGCCTGCCCCCAATCCTTCGCCCCATCCTGCGCGTCTGGGAGTGAATCGCGCCGGCTACCGCGGCGAGAGAATCGACGCTGCAAGTCTCCTGAAGGAAATCCGCTTTCTGGCGAACCGGCACCGATTCACCGAGCACGTCTCTTCGGTCGGCGCTCATGAGCTCGTCTTTCTGTCCCGTCTCGGTCGACCCGGTCCACGATGCTACCTCTCGGCCGGAATCCACGGCGACGAACCCGCCGGACTGGTGGCCCTGCGCGATTTGATCCGGGACAATGCCTGGCCCGACGACCTCAACCTAGGGATTTGCCCCTGCCTCAACCCCCAGGGCTGCGAGCTGGGCACGCGCGAAAACGCCGCGGGCCTCGACCTGAACCGCGACTACCGAGTCCCCCAGTCGCCCGAGGTGCGTTTGCATCTCGAATGGCTTGCCTCGCTCCCGCCGTGGGATGTCTCGATTTGCCTGCACGAAGACTGGGAGTCGCACGGCTTCTACCTGTACGAATTGAATCCGGGGAACCTGCCCTCGCTGGCCGGTGCCATCCTCGAGTCGGTGCGTACGGTGTGCCCCATCGACCACTCACCCTGGATCGACGGAAAAGAGTCCACCGCACCTGGACTCATCCGACCCACGATCGATCCCACGCAACGGCCCGATTGGCCCGAGTCCTTCTGGTTGCTCCAGAACGGCTGTCCGAAAGGCTACACCTTGGAAGCCCCCTCCGACTGGCCACTGCCCGTCCGGGCCAAGGCCTTGCAAACCGCCGTGCAAACCGCCGTGCAAACCGCCGTGCAAACCGCCGTGCAATGTCCGGCTCTCCTCGCCTGAGCGGATCCGACGACGACCGCGTTCCAGCTTGGACACTCCGGCCACCCCACTCCCACACTGCAGCCGACATGCATCTGTCCCGACTCAAACTGCGCGACTTCCGGAATTACGCCCGGTTGGATGCTGAGTTCGGGCCCGGCTGTCATGTCCTCTTGGGCAACAATGCCCAGGGCAAGACCAACATCCTGGAAGCCATCTACTTGTTGGCAACCTTGCGATCGTTCCGAGGTTGCGGCGGAGCGCAAATGATCCGGCAGGGGGCCAAGGGCTACTTCGTCGGAGGCTCGGTGGAGGGACAAGGGGTCAGCGACATTAAGGCCTACTGGTCGCCCAAGGAACGCAAGCTCTCGCTCAATGAACGGCCCATTCGAAAATTGGCGGATTACTTTGGTGTCTTGCGGGCGGTGGTTTTCTGTTCCGAAGACCTGGCCCTAGTGAAGGGACCTGCCCAGGGGCGACGGCGCTTCCTGGACCTGCTCTTGGCCCAGACCATCCCGGGCTACCTCCCGCTGTTCATGCGCTATGCCAAGGCCCTCCGCTCTCGGAATGCACTGCTCAAGCAACCCATGGTGGATGTCGTCGAATTAGATGGATTCACCCAAGAACTCGTTCTGGCGGGCGAGTCGCTGATCACGGCTCGGCAAGACTTCGTCCCGGCACTGGCCCCGCGAGTTCAATCCGCCTTCCGGCGTATCGCGGTGGAAAGCGACGAACTGGCACTGCATTATCAACCCAGTGTCACCGGCGACTTCGCCGTGGCCCTGTCTCAATCTCGTGCCCGAGAACGCGCCCTAAAGACCACGGTCGTCGGTCCCCATCGCGATGACCTAACATTGCTAGTGAATGACCGCGCCGCAGCGCCCTACACCAGTGAGGGCCAAAAGCGAACCCTGGCCATTGCTTTGAAACTGGCACAGGCCGAGCACCTCGCCGCCGTGTACGGGACTCCGCCGCTCTTGCTCATCGACGACGTGATGGGCGAATTAGACACCCGACGCCGATCGGCGTTTCTTCCGCTCTTGCAGCAATCCTTCCGAGCGGGTGGGCAAGTGTTCATGACGTGCACCGAAGAGAATTGGCCTCGCCAATTGGGTTGTGAACTCTTGCGCTGGAAGGTCGACAAGGGACACCTCGCTCGGTGGTCTGAGTAGCTACCCACCCGACAAGGCCGCCCCTGAAATCAGCGGGCCTTAGGGGCCCCGGTCGGGGGCAAGGTCGGAGAGATCAAGGAGTTGGTCTTTGATGAAGGATTGGCAGCGCCATTGGTGCCGGAGCCGGCGGAGTCTTCTGAAAGGCTAATGTCTAGGTTGCTCGCACGCCGAGTAGCCCGCATCACGGCCACATCACCCGTGCCATCGACTCCTAAAATAGGACGTCCGACGCGGGACACATAGTTGTGTCGCACGGCCACGGTCCCGTCGGCGTGGATGCGGTGATGGAGATAGTCGTCCGCTCCGTATTGGTGGAGTATGTGCAATCGATTCTGGGCATCCATCGCCATGGAGGGAGGGTTGAACGACACGACTGTCCCCAAAGGCATCACCTTGTAAGTCACCGAAGCCTCCGGGTTGGTGATCACGGCAAAGATGCGCGCCCGCTTGAGGTAATTAGCCTGAACGACGGCATACCGGCGGCGTTCAGAACTGCCTCCCAAAACACCGAACTCCCGCTCCCACAAGACCACACCGTTCATCACCTCAAACTCGGCAGGGGCCGTAATGACGTGATTTTCACCGGAACCGGTGTAGACCGTGGCCGAGACATTATAACGGCCTACCTGATCGATCTTGAACAAGGGGGTCAGGTTAAACCGCAGCGTCGCCCGAGCTCCGGTCTTCAAGGTGAAGGCCCCCGTCTCTTCCAAATCTGCGGTACTGGCGACACCCACACCCGAGACGTTCTCAATGCTGAATCGCAGCCAATCCGAACGATCGCCCAACCGCAATGGCCCTCCGGTGAAATTAGCAATTCTCAGAATGACCTCACTCTTCTCACCCGTCAGAAACTTGTTCTGGTCAAACTCCAGCTTCACATCCACCTGAGCGTGGACGGTCATGACCAGCAGGAAAAGGCAGAGCCACTTAGATAAGCGATGCACGGCCAAGACCATAGGTGTCTCCAGAGAAAATTGAAAGTGCCCCGAAGGATCCCTTAGTGCCCACGATGAAGGTCGCTGACACCGTGCGGCAACCGGTTCAAGGCACGAACCTCGTCAGCAGTGAGGGCCCGATCGAAAACGGCCAGGTCGTCCATCCAACCCGTGTATCCCAAACCGAGCATCATCACCGCGTCATCCGCATTCCAAGAGTAGGTGTGCTGCCGCTCCGAGAGGCGGCCCACCGGTTGACCGTCGATATAAAGAGCTACCCGACCGTCCGGCTTCCCAGTGTTGAAGTTCTCGCAGGTGAAGACGACCTGATGCCATTCCTCCCGACGGAACGGCGGTTGGGTCAGAACAAGGAGTGGCTTCTCCGACAACGGCATTTTGGCCCAGTCCTTACCCTCGGGAT
>JBDKKQ010000140.1:0-11572 GCA_039796015.1 Verrucomicrobiota bacterium | reverse complement strand
CTCAGCCGGAACCCCTCGATTTGCGGCAGCAAGGCTTCGCGGCGCTCGATGGGACCGGCCACAATTTGCGGGAAGAATCCGGCAAAATTCAGGAAGTCGAACCAGCGAGGCAATGGCTCGCGACGAATGAGCGTGTCCACGGCGAAGCCCACCAACTGGAACGTGTAAAACGAAATGCCCGCGGGAATAGCCACCGTCCCTGTCCACGAACCCGCGCCGCCCCAGACGTCTCGCCAAAGAAAATCGGCGTACTTGTAATACAAAAGCGGGAGCAGTTGCAGCGGCACCACCGCCGCTAGGATCCAACGCCCGTGCGCGGCAGGCCGCCGGGAACCCCAGGCCACGCACGCAAACGTGAACACCGCCACGCCCAGGTGGATCACGAAGGTCAGCCAACTCACCAGGCCCAGCAGGATCAATCCGAGGATCAACAAGAACCAGCGATCGAAACGACCGTCGCGGACCGCCGCCGCACCACGAAATGCACTGCGGAATCCCGCGGCCACCAACAAGGCGGCCAGCAGGCATTCCCAGAAACGCAAGTCAGCAAAGTTCATGGTCCGTGAGGATCGGAGCAGGGACTCCGAGGCGGGATTGTCTCGGCGAGTCCGTTGCAAAAGTGCAGCCGCGTCAAGACCCCGGAGCGGAAAGGGCCAAAGGCGGCGGGAAGACTTCCTCCAGAGATTCGGCCAAGGCCGACACCATCCGGCGCAATTGGGTCCGGGTGGTGCAGTAAGGCGGCATCAAGGCGATCACGTTGCCAATGGGTCGGGTGAGCACACCCCGACGGGCCATGGCTTCGCACACCCGGATTCCCGCCCGCTCCTCCAGCCGGAATGGGGTGCGCTGGCGCCAATCGCGGACCAGTTCGATGCCGGCAACCAGTCCCACTCGGCGCACGTCACCCACGTTCGGGTGTCGCCAGAGAATTTTCAACTCAGTCTGGAATGCCACCTCGAGAGCCCGACGGCGACGTACCCCGGCCGGGGCCGACAGCAACCCCACACTGGCCAAGGAGGCGGCCGCACCTAAGGCATTGCCCGTGTAGCTATGGCCGTGAAAGAAGGTCCTAAAATCGGCGTAGTCACCGAGAAACGAATCGAAGATGGCTTGCGTCGTGAGCGTGGCAGCCATGGGCAAGTATCCGCCGGTCAGTCCCTTGGCCAAAGCCAAGAGGTCCGGCACCACGCCCTCGTGCTGGGTGGCGAAGGCATGGAAGCGGTCTCCGCTCTGGGAGCCCACGCCGGTGCGTCCGAAGCCAGTCATCACCTCATCGGCAATGAGCAAGGTCCCGTGGCCGCGAGCGATCTCGGCCACACGCGCCAGCCAACCCTCGGGGTGAGCGATCATTCCGGCTGCGCCTTGCATCCGCGGCTCGACGACCAAGGCCGAAAATGGCCGAGCCCGGGCGCGGGCCTGATCGAACGCCTTCTCGACGCCCGACACACACTCCCACTGGCAACTCCGGTAGGTCCGAGCATCTGCGCGCTCAGGTCGGGCTCGATTGAAGGGACACCGGTAGCACCCGGGCGCGGGAACCGACTCCGTGGGAAACAACAGGGACGACCACGTCCGATGGAACAAATCAATTTGCCCCACACTGACGGCCCCGATCGTGTCGCCATGGTACGCGCCCTTCACCGATATAAAGCGCGGTTTGCGGACCAACCCGCAGCGGCGCGTGTGCTCAGCAGCCAGCTTGAGTGCCGCCTCAACCGCCGTGGAGCCATCGTCAGAATAGAAGACTTTCGCAAGCCGAGGCTGACCCTTCGGTCCCCGCGCCAGTCGCACCAATTGCTCAGCCAACTCCGCTGCAGGACCACTGGCAAGCCCCAGGGCGGATGTGTGCGCCACCCGGTCCAGCTGACGTCGAATGGCCGCGTCGATGCGGGGATTCCGGTGACCATGAAGGTTGGTCCAAATCGATGCGTTGGCATCGAGATACTCCCGACCCTTCACATCGCGCAAGACCGCCCCCTTCCCTTCGACCAACACGATGGGCTCGGTGCGCAACCAGTCCTGCATCTGAGTGAACGGATGCCAGACGTACTGGTGATCGAGCTGAGCCAGACGGTTCATCAGAGGATCCTTCAAAAAGGGGTGGGAGGAGTCTGGATGCAAGCCATGTTCAAGGCCTCTTCCAGACAGTCTAGGTCGGCCGCGGAGTGAGCGGCGCTGAAGGTGAGACGCAGGCGGGCCGAACCCCGGGCCACCGTAGGATGGCGGATGGCCGGCACCCAGACTCCGGCCACCCTCAACCGATCCGCCAGAGCCACGGCCGCGGCCTCGTCACCCACGAGCACCGGCAGGATGTGGCCGACGAACCCTTCGGCTGGAGCAGAACCCAACAGCTCTTGGAACGCCCGGTTCACCACTCGGGCTCCTGCGGCTGCGACCGATCGCAATTGATGGCGTGCCTCCTCACCGTCCCGGGTGATCATGAGTTCGAGGGCGGCGGTTGCAGCCGCCGCCGCCGCAGGAACGGGAGCCGTGGAGAAAATGAAACTGCGGGCCCGGTTCACCATGAGATCGATTAAGGACCGCGAGCCGGCAATGAAACCGCCGGAAGCCCCCAGCGCCTTGCCCAGAGTTCCCATGCGGACTTCGATCCTCTCGCCCAATCCCAGCTGCGCCGCGAGGCCACGGCCTTCCGGACCCATCACCCCGGTGCTGTGAGCCTCGTCGAGCATGAGCCAGGCCCCGTGCTGATCCTTGAGTTCAACCAGTTCGGCCAGCGGGGCCGAATCCCCATCCATGGAGAAGACGCTCTCGGTGACCACCAAGACTCGTGGCCCGCCGGAATCATTGCGCGGCAAGGCTGAAGCCCATCGGAGGATGCGGTCTAAATCGTCGAGGTCGTTGTGGCGGAACACTCGCAGTTTCGCCCCGGAGAGCCGGGCCGCATCCACGCAACAGGCATGCACGAGACGGTCCACAATCACCACATCGCCCGGGCCCACGAGGGCCGGGATCACCCCGGTGGCTGCGGCATGACCGGTGGAAAATCCCAGCGCGGCTTCCGTGCTGAGGAATTCAGCGAGCGTTTCCTCGAGATGATGATGCACCCCCAGCGATCCGCTAATGAGCCGAGAGGCGGCCGATCCAGCGCCCCATTCGTGGACCGCCCGGGCCGCGGCCTCCAACACGGCGGGATGCAAGGAAAGCCCCAGGTAATCATTGCCCGCGAAAGAAACCAGCCGGTGGCCGCCGGTCTCCAACTCCGACTTCGTGCGATGGTCTACGGGCCTCAGGGATCGCCACAGTCCCTGGGCACGCACCGCCTCCAAGCGCTGGCGCAGGGTTTCCTCGAACGGCTCGGGCATGGGCAGACAATGGCCCGAAACCGCCGGCCGGGTCACGCCCAACGGTGGACCCGGCTGTCGAGTGCGAAGACCTGGCCGGAGATGTTGTGGGTCGTCAGCAGGAAGCTGATGAATCGGGCAACCTCGGACGGATCGTTGATGCGACCCAGCACGTTGGCCTGGGCATAAGAGCGCATCACCTCCGGATCCAACGACTCAGTCATGGGGGTGGGCATCACTCCCGGAAGCACCGTATTGATCCGGACATTGTGCGCCGCAAACTCGCGGGCCCACGAGAGCGTCAGGCCATTCAGTGCTGCCTTGGATGCAGCGTAGGCTGTCTGGCCGGCGGAGCCCGTCTGGCCCGCATGGCTACCGATGGTGATCCAATGACCTCCCCCACCCTGCCCGGCCAAGATGGGCAAGGTGGCCCGGGCCAATCGCTGGGCACCCTCGACATTGACCGCAAAAATCGCGTCCCAGTCGTCCGGAGACTGGCGCGCCAGGAGCGCATCCCGGGTGATTCCAGCCGCATGAATGACCGCATCGAGACGTCCCAAGCGCGCCAGCGCCACAGCGGCCGCCGCGGCACAGGAGTCATCGCAAGTGACGTCGAGCGCCACGGCTTCCACCCCGGGCGCCAAGGGAGGCAAGGGGGTGCGGTGCCAGCCCGCAAAAACCCGGTGCCCGGCTCGGGCCAACTCAGCGACGAGCGCCTGCCCCAGGCCACCGGCGGCCCCGCTGATTAAAATCGCCTGCGAGCACGTGGAACTCATGGGCTGTGTCGCACGAGAGTGCTCGAAGTGAGGCCAGAATTGGAAATAGGAAGGGAACATCCGGGACCGATCCATTCCCAGCGGCCACCGATCATTGTGGCTGCGACCGGTCCACGGTGGTGGATCAAAGCCTCCTCAACGGTCGCCGGCGATCCGGCATAAGGAATCACCAGGAGATCGGCCAAGGCTCCGGACTTGAGTTCTCCCACCACCGACTTAAGGCCCAGGGCTCGCGCCGGATTAATTGTTACTTCGGCGAGCATCTGACGGGGTGATAGACCCGGATCATCGAAGGCCATCGCCCGCAGTTCGTCGATCAACGAAAGGACCGGAGGCCCCTCGCGGGTGGCCTTCGTGGAGGCCAAGCTATCGGTGCCTAAGCAAATGGGAACCCCTGCCTCCGTGAGCACTTCGCGCTGGAACCGAGGGTGACTAAAGTACGCGTGCGAACGCGGGCAGTGGACCACGGTGGCTCCCCGGGTGGCCAGACGACGGGCATCGTCGCCCCAAAGGCAGTTGACGTGGACAGCCAGCAAGGGCGAGTCGAGCAGACCGTGACGATGGAGGTGCTGGACCGGTGAGCCCAGTCCGCAGTCGGCGCTGGGACGCTGGTTCTCGAGCCACGAAAAAAGCGATCCTCGCCGGTACATGAACATGTCGAATTCTGGCTCCGACTCCGCGACATGGCAGGTGATGCGCCAACCATCCCGACGGGCCGCGTCGGCGATCACCCTCAGAAGTTCTGGAGAAGTCGAATAAGGGGCATGCGGTGACAGCCCGACACCGCCGCGGTTGGGGGGCAGGGTCTTCAGGATATCGATAGCCTCAGCCAGAATGCGCTCCGGCTCACGGCCTGAACGAATGCCGGTCATCTCCAGAAAAGAAAAGATGCGCAGCGGGGTCGCCGCACGCAGTCCAGGCAATTGATGAGCCCGAGTCTCAATGTTGGCGACGGTGGTCGTCCCGGTCTCCAACTGCTGCCGGGCACCCAGCAGCCAGGAGGCCTCGAACTCCGCATCGGTCCATTGGGACTTGAGCGTCAAGATGCCCTTGATCCAGTCGGGGAACTCCCGCTGTGGCGTCAAAAGACCCACCATGGCCGTGTAGTCGAGGTGACAGTGGGCATTCACCAATCCGGGAAAGAGCGCGACCGCGCCCAAATCTGTGACGGGACCGGTGACGGGACCGCTGGCCACACTCTGGATTTCTTGGATCTCCGACCACGGACCCACAGCCCGGATCTGGTGGCCGGAAATCCAAACTGCTCCGTCGTGGATCGGCGGAGCTGTCACCGGAACCACCGTTCTGGCTCGTAAGATCAAGGGATCAGGCGGGCTCGACGCGACGGCGCTCCTTCAGACGAGCCGCCTGCTTGTGTGTCTTGGCCTTGACCTTGCTGTGCCGAGCCCGCAGCTGCGCTTGGAGCTTTTTCACAGCCAGGTCGATGGCCGCATAAAGATCCGACTCGCGATCCTCGGCGAACAAATCGTTGCCGCTAACACCGATTCGGATCCCGCACTTGTATTGTTTCTCTGGCGAGTGGGCCACGTGGTCCCGTTCCAACGTGACCCGAGCGTCGATCAACCAACGGTCAATGTGCTCCAGCTTGTCTATTTGCTGGAGCACGTGCTGCTCGATGGCGTCGGTCAGGGTGACATTGTGAGTTGCGAGGATGAACTTCATGCCACCCCTAATGTGGCGGACGAATTCTGTGATATCAACCCGACCTTTATCGCGGTGGCCGCACCAAAGAAACTCCTACACCGGCACAGACTTCTGAGGGGTTTTCTCGATACGCGAAAGCTTCTCCCGCTCAAACCAGCCATAGAGAACAGGCAACACGATGAGGGTCAGCAAGGTGGAACTAAGGATGCCTCCAATGACCACTGTAGCCAGCGGTCGCTGAACCTCAGCTCCGGCCCCCGTGGCCATGGCAGTCGGCACGAATCCCAGCGAGGCAACCATTGCGGTCATGAGCACCGGTCGCAGGCGAGTGACAGCACCGGACAGGACGGCCTCCATCACTCCCAACCCCTCCTCCCGAAGGCGGTTGAAGCAACTGACCATCACCATGCCATTGAGTACAGCGACGCCACTCAGGGCGATGAAGCCGATCGCCGCAGTAATGCTGAAGGGCATGCCACGCAACCACAGCGCCAAGACCCCCCCAGTCACCGCCAGCGGGATCCCAGAATAGATCAGGAGGGCCTGACGGAGACTACCGAAGGCCATGAAGACGATCCCAAAGATCAACAGGAGCGTGGATGGCACAACGATCATCAGCCGGGAACGGGCTTCCTGCAGCCGTTTGAATTGCCCACCGAACTCGATGATGTAGCCATCGGGCAGCGGCACCTTTTCCTCCAGAAGGGCCTGTGCTCTTCGGACCCAGCCCTCGATGTCGGAGGTGTTCAGATTGACCATGAGGGCTACCCGGCGCCGACCACTCTCGTGGCGGATGGGCTGGACCGACTCCAGGGTCGTGAGTTCGGCCAACTGGCCCAGCGGAACCATGCCCGATTCACCCACCCGCACCGGCAGCGCCCGGATCTGGGCCTCGTCATTGCGCAAGTCACCCCGCAACCGCACCACGATACCATGAGTATGGGTCCCATGGGCGAATTGCCCCACTTCCTGACCAGCCAGCGCCACCGAGACCGCCTCATTGAGGGCGCTCGCCGACAAGTTCCGCGCCAAAAGAACCTCCCGGCGCGGATTCAAAGTCAGCATAGAACTGCGGCCCGCCGTCTCAGGCTCAATTTCGTCGTGCCCGGGCAGGGGTTCCAGAAGTTCTTTGATGCGGGCGGCAATGGTATCGAGTTGGTCGAAATCGTTGCCGAACACCTTGATGGACAAGTCGGCTCGGACCCCTTCCAACATCTCGTTGAAACGCATAGAAATCGGCTGAGAGGCGATCGCGGTCGTGTTGGTGAACGTGGTCTCGATGTCCTTACGAATGAGATCCACCAATTCATCCTTGGTCGCCGGACGGCCGTCGATCTTGCGCCAGGTCTCTCTCGGCGCGTAGCTCAGGTAGAAATCGGCTTCGTTGGGGGCCATGGGATCGGTGGCTACTTCAGAGGTTCCAATCCGAGAAAAAATATGGGTCACCTCGGGGAATCGGGATCGTATGCGTTCATCGGTGCGCAATTGATCCTGGACCGAGTCGTCGATGTTCTGCCCAACGGGTCGGAACAAAGCAAAGGTGGTAGAACCTTCATCGAGGGTCGGAACGAACTCCGCGCCCAACCGCAGGAACAGAGCCACTGAAGCCACGAACAGCACGACCGCTCCGCCGGCCACCCAGCCGCGGCCGGCGATGCCCACCGCCAGCACCCGCGAGTACACACGCTGGAGCCAGCGCATGAGGGCGTTTTCCGTCTCGCTCACCGAGCCGCCCAAAAAGAACGAAGCCAGCACCGGCATGAGCGTCATGGCCAAGGCCAGCGCACCGCCCAGGGCCAGCATCACCGTCAGGGCCATCGGCCGGAACATTTTCCCCTCCACCCCGGTCAGCGAAAGGATCGGCAGGTACACGATGGTAATAATGAGCACCCCGAAGAACACCGGTGATCCAACCTCACGGGCCGCCATAAGCACCGTCCGGTGGCGCTCCTCGACCGTGAGCACCCGACCCAACTGATGTTGGCGGTGGGCCAACTGACGAACGATGTTCTCCACGATCACCACCGCTCCGTCGATGATCAGACCGAAGTCCACGGCTCCGAGGCTCATCAAATTGCCAGAGATCCCAAATCGAGCCATGCCGATCATCGCGCACAGGAACGACAGCGGGATTGCACAAGCCACAATCAACGCAGCGCGAAAGTTGCCCAACAGGAGCAGGAGCACCACGACCACCAGCACGGCCCCTTCCGACAAATTGCGCTTCACAGTCGCCACGGTGCGATCCACCAAGTTGGACCGGTCATAAACCACTTGCACTTCGATCCCCCGGGGCAAACGCGCCTGAAGCTCGGCAATCCGAAGGCCCACGCGGTGGGCGACGATCCGGCTGTTCTCGCCCATGAGCATCATCACAGTACCCAGCACGGTTTCCTCGGCATTCTGCGTGGCCGCACCGGTCCGGGGTGCTGCATCGATGCGAACCTCGGCCAAATCGCGGACCCTCAAGGGCTGAACAGCCGCGGCATACTTCACGGGCAGGTTCCCAATTTCTTCGAGGGTGGTGGGCTTGGTGGCCGCACGGAATACTAACTGCCGTCCCCCGCGATGGATGACGCCGCCGCCAGTGTTCTCGGTGTTCCGACGGATCGTCTCGGCGAGTTCGGCAAACGTCAGGTTAGCCTCACGCAATTTTTCCGGATCCGGCTGAATGACAATTTGTCGGCTGAAACCACCGATGGTGTTGATCTCAGCGACGCCGGGGGTAGAGCGCAGGAACGGCTTGGCTATGAATTCTTGAGTTTCCTGCAGTTCGAGCAGTTGAGCAAAAGTATCAGCGGGGCGGTTGGTGGCATCGGCCCTCCACGACAAGGTATAATAGAAGATCTCGCCCAACCCGGTGGAAATGGGTGCCAAGGCTGGATCGGCTCCCGCTGGCAGACGGTCGCGGACCGATTGGATCCGCTCGGCCACCAGTTGGCGGCACCGGTAAATATCCACGCCATCCTCGAACTGGAGAGTGACCTGCGACAACCCGTACTTGGTGAGCGAACGCAATTCATGGAGCTGTGGCAGTCCAGCCATTTCCTGTTCCAAAATCTGGGTCACCAGCACCTCTGCCTCCTCAGGCGCTAGGGCCGGCACCTGGGTATTAATCTGGACCTGCGGCTGGGTGATATCGGGGACAGCATCGATCGGCAACTCCCGCGCCGACCAAATGCCGACAACCAACAAGGCCGCCGTCACCAACAAGACAACCGCCCGCTGGCGCAGGGAGAATTCGAGGAGTCGTTGGATCATGGCCGGGCCGGTTGGGTGCTCGAAGCGCGGATCAGATTCAGACCGGTGGCCTGCTCCAGTTCGAGGAGCGCAGCCAGAGCCTCACGGCGAGTATCTAGGTGGGCTTCGACCGCATCTAGGTACTGCTTCTGAAGCTCGACATAAATCGTGGCCGGAACGGCTCCAAGCCGATAATGGCGATCCGCCAATTCAGCGGCTGACTCGAACTGGGACACCACGTCAGACCGCCAGTGGGCCAATTCGGCGAGTCGGGAATCATAACCGCGGCTAGCGCTCACCACCCGACGTTCTACCTCGCGCCGGGCAACGGTGAGGACGGCGGAGGCCTGTTGCCGCTTGGCCTCGGTGGCGGCGATATTGGCCGTGCGAGGACGCCACAACGGCAACGGGAAGGCCACGCCCACACCCACGATCCGGTCGAGGGTGCTGCCATCCTGCCCCATGGTCATCGGCCCCACCTCGAAGGCGGGCCAGCGCTCATTGCGGGCTAAATCGACCCGAAAACCCTGCTGAACCAACTCGGCAGCACGTGTACGCAGCTCAAAATTATTGGTGTTTGCTGCGGCCATGAGGTGATCGAGAGCCGGTCGTTGCGGCAAGTTGGGGATGTCCCGCTGGACCTGAAAAGAGGCCTCGAGGGGAGCTCCCCGGAGGAGGTTCAGCCGCACCCGCTCGGCATCCACCGCCAGCACGAATTCCGAAGCCCTGCGGCGAAGCGTCAACTCCGTCGCTTCGAGGATGCGCACCTCCAACTGTGGAGCGATGCCCGCAGGATCTCGGTGCACGAGCACCTCGCGCAGAGCTCGAAATCGGTCTGCCACGAGGCTGGCCACGCGAGATTTCTCCTCGGCACTGGCCAGTCCAAAGGCGTTCTCGCGCACCTTGCCTGACAAGTCGCGGCGAAACGCTTCAAGGCCGAGGGTCGCCAGAGCGACATCCTGATTGGCGATGGCCTTTCGCAGCCCCAGACGGCCAGGCCACTCAAAGCTCTGCCGAACCGAAGCCGACCACATTGCTCCCTCGCCAGCCATAGACTGATCGAGGTTCTTGCTGCGAACTTGACCCACCTGAAATTCAGCCTTGGGTAAATCAAGTCGGCCCGCCAATCGAGTGGCCGCCTTGGCCCCCTCGAGCTGGGCCTGGTAAAAGCCCAGTTCGGCATTGTGTTCTAGAGCCTCGATGACCAGGGCGTCCGGGGTGATCCCCACCGAAGATTCGGCCGCAGAAAGGCTAAGGACAGTGGCAATCCCGACCAGGGAGCCAAACACACGATAAATCAACGGGTTCATGAGCAATCAAAACGGAGGGTGTGCCGAACGGGAAACCATCTTCGGGCCACGACTCGGCGGATCGCAGCCCATTGGGAAACCACAGATTCCAGACAAATGAAACCCGTGGACTGGAGTAAACCGACCGATCGGCTCAGCAGCGGAGCACGTGGATGCGACTGACGCAGAGGGAAGGCGCCAAAGTCGACTGGACCCCGATAGAAGCCTGACGGCGCGGCACGCTCGATAGAGCAACGGCAGGCATCGGAAACGCAGTGATCACTGAACCGGTCGCATTCCGTGCGATCAAATCACGAAGGGAGGCCTCACCGGAACGGGCAGCCAGACCGAGATCGCGGTCCAGGTCGATGACATGATCACCCCCTGAAGTAAGGGAGTCCGAGGCCAGCGAAGTCAGCAGATCGGCGATCCAGTCATGGGAATGAGTCCGCTCAGGATGTCGAGCCGAACGGTCATGCCCCAGAATCACAAAAAAACCCTGCTGCCGGGATTCAATGCGAACCGAATGTTCCCCATCGACCAAGGCCACTGCAGCAGTGCACAGAGTCATGAACCAACCCATGCCGCCCAGATAAGCCACCAATCCAAGCAAGGCCAGACAGCGAACCCAAGGTCCGCGATGGGGGCTTTTTGAGCGTCCAGCCATGTCTAACTGATCTTTCTTCCGCATTCCTCGAGACCGCAACCCCTCATTTACCAAAGCCCACCACCACCTCGCCCACAAGGCAGCGGGACTGAGCCGGAGCAAGCACTGGAACGTCGACACCCTTAATTTCCCTCGCGCACAAGCGCGAAGGCTCCTCCTGTCCCAACGTTCCCTGCGCGCGCAGGATCGGTCCCGCGGCCCCACGAGTACTTGAGATGCGCCGTGTCGGAAACTTGCATCGATGCCGTTTCTGAGTCTGAGTCAACCCTCTCGGGTCGCGACTCCAACATGGCTCCCATCTTGAACCTCTCCATCGGGCATTGGGCAGGCTTCTGCACCTTCGTCCTTGGCGCATTAGCGCTGGACCTTGGCCTGTTCCATCGCCAGGGCAGGAGGGGTTCGTTCGCTTGAATTCCCGCTGGGTCATGGCGACCCCATCTCCCGAATGCACCGAAGCCCTGCGTCGAGAACGAGGGCTCTCAGGCCTGGTGGCCACCTGCCTGGTCAATCGAGGAATCGTGACCACCGAGGCCGCCGATGCCTTCCTCGACCCGCGCCTGAAATCCCTGTCCGACCCGATGGTCCTTCCCGACATCCGTTTAGCGATCGACCGGCTGTTCCTCGCCCGAGAGC
>JBDKKQ010000139.1:0-12202 GCA_039796015.1 Verrucomicrobiota bacterium | reverse complement strand
ATAGAGGTTTTTCGGGGTTGTGCAAGGGCGGCGGGAAGGCTGGGCGGATAAATGAGCCGAGGACGATCGCTTCGAGCCTTAGCTCGCGTCCTGGGCGGCAGCAGGAGTGGCGCTGGAGCCGGAGAGCTTGCCGGCTCGCAGGACTGGGGAGTCTTTGACGCGGTAGCTGCGGCCCTTGATGGCGATGACCTGGGCGTGATGGAGGAAGCGGTCCAGGATGGCACCGGCGGCGGGAACATCGCCCAGGAGTTTGCCCCATTCCTCCAGGGGACGGTTGCTGGTCATGATCGTGGAACGGTTTTCGTACCGGCGCATGATGACTTCCAGGAGATACTCCCCGGAGTGTTTGGGCAGGGCCTTGAGTCCCATGTCGTCAATCAGCAACAGGTCGGGCTTGAGGTAGCGGCGCAGGGTGCGGTCCTGATGATTGACGGCCTCGTCCTGAAGGAAGTCGCGGACCAGGTCGAAGATCGAACGGTAGAGCACCGTGAAGCCCAGGCGGAGGACCGACTGGGCAATGCCCTGAGCCAGGTGGGTCTTGCCGACTCCCGGAGGGCCCAGGAAGAGCAGGTCGGTGTGTTCGCGCAGGAAGCCGCCGGCGGCAAGGTCGTAGATCTGTTTGCGGGGGATGCCCGGGTTAAAAGTCCAATCGAAGTCTTCGAGACTCTTGGGGTGACGGAAGTCCGCCGCCTGGGTGCGGCGGCTGAGTTGACGCTGATGGCGGATGTTGAGCTCGTCCTGCAGGATGAGCTCGAGGAACTCGGCATGACTGAGCTGGTTGGCAGCGGCCTCCTGAAGGCGGGCGGGCAGGCTCTGACCCAGGCCGGAAAGACGGAGTTGCTTGAGAGTCGAGTCGAGGGCGGGAGTGTTCATGGGTAGGTGAAACAGTCGGGAGTGAGGTCGGCGTACTGATCGAGATCGCGGATGAGGGGATGGCTTTCCAGGAAGGCCAGCGGGAGCTGCGGGGAGGGTTCCTCCAGCAGGAGTTTGAGATCCCGCAGACGCCAGACTCCCTGATCGAACGCCCGTTGGGCGGCCCTCTCGATGGCCCCGATGGGATGGTCATCCACCAGACCCAGGAAGCCCTGGAGCACCCGGATCCCCTCCACTCCCCGGACCTCGTACATCTGCTCGGTCCACTGGCCACAGGCCTTCCCCATGAGGGCCGAACGTTCCAGCATCCACTGGGCACCCCGCTCCACCCCGCTGCGCTTGTAACTGTGGAGATGGGATTGATCGGTGCTGAAGCGACCCGGATCCACCCGGGCATGCAGGGCGATGGGCTTCATGCGCTCATCGAAGATGCGAACCAGACGGGGTTCCCACCGCACCCACACCTGTTGTCCCAGATGTTCCGGAGGCACCGAATAGAAGGACTTGAGCACCTCGATGTGCCCGTCCCGGTGAACCGCCCGACGGCCTTCGCAGAACACCGGGAACAGACCGGCCGGCAACGGCCGCAGCCGCGGCCGCTCCACCTCCCGGAACTGTTGGCCAACCTGTCGGCGCGTGGTGCCGTGAAGCCGGGTATCAGCGACCGTTCGCTCCCATTCCACCAGATGGAGATTTTGCTCCGCCAGGCTGGTGAACTCCCGGCCCTTGACCGCGTTGTTCTGGGCGTATTTGACGCCGGCCTCGACCTTCCCCTTGTGGCGGGGCATCGCCGGCCGCGTCGGCAGCATCACCGTCCCGTAATGGACACAGAACTCCCGCACCTTGGGGTTGAGTTCCGGCTCGTACCAGTCGGCCCGGCTGACGGCCGCCCGTAGATTATCCACCACCAGCTTCTCGGGAACCCCGCCAAAGTAACGGAAGGCGTTCTCCAGCCCCCGGATGAACCCCTCGGTGGTCTGACGCCACATCACCTCGCTGTAGCCCTTGCGGGAGTGGCTCAGGATGACCCGCAGTAGGTGGGGACGCCGACGGCGCCCGTCCCCCTCCACAACCCAGGCTCCCTGCCCATAATCCACCTGAGCTTCTTCTCCCGGAGCACTTTCCCACCGACGAAAGGGAAGTTCACTGACCGGCCGTAGACGCCGCACGAAGCGCTTCACCGACGTGTAGCTCCCCGTGAACGAGCACTCGACCACCAGATCCTGGTAGATCCGCTGCGCGCTCAACCCCTGTTCCACTCCGACGCCAATCGCCTCCCGGTGGGCTTCGCACTGACTGCGCCGGCCCGCCACCGCCCCGGCGGCCACAATGGCCGGGTTTGGTGCCTCACTCCCCTCCACAGTCTCCACGGAGCCGGCGGGCGGAATGGCTGGTTTTGGCTCCGACACCCCTTCCGAGCCGAGGGGCGGAATGGCCGGGTTTGCCCGCCCCAGGTGCCGCCCCACCGTCTCCCGGTCTATCCCCAGCTCCCGGGCTATCCGACGACGGGACCATCCCTTCAAGGCCAACGTTTTGATCGCTTCGCAGGTGCTCACGCAGAGGTGATTCATCCCCAGCACGGGCTCCCCAGGCAGCCCTGCCGGCAATGAACTTTTTCACCTCAGTACCTGGCTGGTTTTGAACCGCCCTTTACTGGCTGGTTTTGACCGCCCGCTGACACGCGTCGATTCTCGCCCCCACCACCTTTGCCCCCAGACCGATCTTCCGGCTCCACCACCGGCGCCCTCAACCAGCCCCGAATCAGGTTCAGGATCGCTCCATCACTGACCCGGCGGGCCACCAGGCGCAGCAAAGGCGCATGTGGAATGCTGTCAAAGTAGCCACTCAGATCCGCGTCGAGAACTTCAACCCGTCCACTGAGCAACCCTTGCTTGATCGCCTCCATCGCCCCGTGCGCACCCCGTTTGGGTCGGTACGCATAGCTGTTCGGATGACTGTCGGCTTCCAGGATCGGCAGTAGCAGCAGCGCCACCGCCGTCTGGACCACCCGGTCCTTCACTGTCGGGATTCCCAGCGGCCTTTGCTTCCCATCGCCCTTGAGGATTTACACCCGTCGCACCGCATTGGGCTGGTACTTTCGGGCACGCAACTCCTCCAGCAACTGGTCGCGCCACTGTTCCCACGCTTCGTCGCTGCGCAGATAAACGGCACATTCCTGCCCGTCCAACCCCGCCGCCCCGTTGTTGTGCCCTACGGAACTCATCGCCGTTTCCAGCAAGTCCCTCCGCAGCAGTTCCCCATAGAGGCTGTAGAACCGATACTTCGGCTCCGCCTTGGCTTTGCGATAGAGCGTTCGCTGCAGCTTCTGGATCTTTGGGGGGGTTGTTATCCGCTCAAACAGAGTTTCCTCCTCCGAACGGCCATCTCCCGATCCCGCGCTGTTCGCGTTCGCGTTGACCCAAGTGCCCTCCCTTCGCTCCCCCGCGGTTTTGTCTTCCGCGGGATCCTCACTACTACGGAGGACTCCGACTTCTCGGTCCGCCCGCTCAGCCTCGGAGGGTTCTCCCCCTTGGGCCGTCGGTTGGGGCGTTGCCGCCCCGCGCTCCGAGATCTCCCAGCTTACCTGGATTCCCCTTCCTGTCGTGTTGCCCCCGCTGACCCCGCCGGAGTCTACTGCGCCGACTTGACGATTTGATGACGCAGCTTGGCAGCCTTCGCCAATTTGGTAATGGCTCGGCTTTCCGATTGTTGTATTTTCGAGGCTCATTCGATGAGGTTCACCTTCGTTGCGACCCGACAGTTCCATCGGCATCCCGCTTGTGGTTCGGCCTCACGGCCTCTTCCCGGATACCGCGTTTCGGTCGTGAACCGTCTCATTCGACCGGTGGGACTCGCACCCACGTGGCAATCAACTTCACTGGCGCACACCAAATTCCAGTCAGTAAAAAACAGGCTTTCTTGTGTATTGTCCGCTTGTTAGGATGAATCACGCATTGGATTCATGACATGAATTCTCCTATCCAAATTTGAGCAATCTGACCGTTTAAACTTTTCAAAAAACCAAAGCCTCTTCCCATTCCGAAATTACGCTCACGCTTGATGACAATCTCGACAACTTCACCGTGGCAAATTTGCAATCGCAGCTGACCGCCGCACTGGCCGAAAATCCGGCGCAGCTGATCCTTGACTTGGCCAACCTGAAATACGTTACCAATTCTGGAAAGCGGCTTTTCTCCACCGCAGCCAAACAGCAGAGGCATCACACGGGCAAGGTTTCCTTTGTCAACCGTCAGCCCCAGATTGAGGAAGTCTTCCACATCATGGGCAAATTGCCGGAAATGCGAGTATTCAGGTACCAAGCCGAACTCGACGGCTACCTGCTGCTGGGCGATGGGGGGGGACACCTTTCGCCTACAACAACGATGCCGAGCTGGATGCTTGCCTCCGCGCCCGACAGGCGAGCTAGCAACCGCCAAGCCCTCCCTAAACGTAACCCAAACCACCCCGATCTCAACCACTCCGGCAATTCAAACTGATGTTCGATACCTTCAAGAGACTGCTCCTTGGCGTGAGCCTGATCGCACTGGCGGCAGGGGTTTTGCTTTATACGGACCGCGGTTCACGCCATTCCTCGAGGGCCAAGCCAGCGGCGGGCAAGGCGACCGACAAGGTCATCCAAGTGGCACTGGTTCAGCATGCTTCAATCCCGCCCTTGGATGACGGCGTGGTTGGCATTCTCGCCGCACTCGCCGAACGGGGCTACAGGGATGGTAGCCGCCTTCAAATCAAACGTTACAATGCGGAGGCGGATATGGGCACTGCCAATGCCATCGCCAGAGAGGTCACCAGCGGCGGATACGATTTGATCATCAGCGCCAGCACGGTCGCGCTCCAGACCATCGCCAACGCGAACAAGTTCGGCCGCCACACGCCACACGTCTTCGGCCTCGTCAGCGACCCCTACAACGCCGGCGTTGGCATCAACCCCACAAATCATGCCATCCACCCTCCGTATCTGACCGGGTACGGCTCGATCCAACCGGTGGCCAAAATTTTCGACACCGCTCGGGAGATGTGCCCCGGGCTCAAGTCCGTGGGACTGGCGTGGAATCCCGCCGAGGCCAATTCACTGGCGCAGACGAAACTTGCCCGTGCCGTCTGCGCCCGGCTTGGGATCGAACTCGTAGAGGCCAACGCTGAGAACAGCACCGCCGCTCTCGAAGCAGTGAACTCCCTGATTTCCCGAGGCGTTGAGGCGGTCTGGATCAGTGGCGACATCACCATTTCCATTGCCTCGGACATGATCATTGCGGCTTGCCAGCGCGCCCGGATCCCGGTTTTCACCGCGCTGCCGCCCAACGTCAAGCAAGGCGCGATTTTCGACCTCGGCGCCAATTACGAGGAAATTGGGCACGCAGTCGGCCAGCTCGCCGCTGATGTTCTCGACGGCAAGACTCCGGCCGAACTACCGGTTGAAAATCTCGTTCCGGAGGTATTCCTGCTCAATGAAACAGTGCCGGCGGCGTTGAACGGAACGTGGACAATCTCCCCAGCGCTGCACCAACGCGCGGGTGGGTGGATTAGCGCCACCGAGACGAATCTGCCGGCCACGCGGCGACCTCCCTCGCAGGCAAGCGAACCGCAGCCCGGCAGGGTTTACAAAATCGGCCTGGCCTATTTCGCTCCCGAGGCAGGGGCCGAGATCTGCATCCGCGGCATCTTCGACGGCCTGCGCGACCAGGGCTTTGTGGAAGGCAAGAATCTGGAAGTGCGCCGGGCACACGCCCAGGGCGAGATTGTCAATATCCCCACAATGTTGCAAAATTTTGACAGCTCCGATTTGGATTTGATCTTGCCCATGAGCACGCCGGTCATCAGTGCGGCCTGCGGCTTTGTCAAAAGCAAGCCTGTCGTGTTCACCTATTGTTCCGACCCCGTGGCTGGCGGCGCTGGTAAATCGTTTACAAACCATCTGCCAAACGTCACCGGCATCGGCTCATTCCCGCCCGTGCAAGACATGGTGGATCTTATACATCAAACCCTCCCCTCGGCCAAAACCATCGGTACGATCTACAATGCCTCCGAGGCGAATAGCGTGAAGGTGATCGAAGTGGCGCGCAGGCTTTTTTCCTTAGCAGGCCTCAAGTTGGAAGAAGTCACCGTGGCCTCCTCCGCTGAGGTGTTGCAGGCGGCCCAAGCGCTCGCCAGTCGTCCAGTGGACGCCTTTTATATCCAGGGTGACAACACGGTCATCCAGGGCTTTGATGCCGCGGTCAAGGCGGCCCGCGATGCAAAAATTCCCCTCTTTGCCGATGATCCCGATGCCGCCAAGCGCGGGGCGGTGGCCTGCGTGGGGCTGGGTTATTACCGGCCTGGCTACGCGGTCGCCAAACCGTTGGCCCGCGTATTACTGGGCCAAAGCCCGGCGGACATCCCGATTGAAAACGTCTCTGAAAAAGCCGTCTGGCTCGATTTGTCGCTGGCGGAGAAACTCGGGCTGAAATTCCCCGCCGCCATCCTCACCGAAGCCGCCCGCGCGGCGGCGAACTCTGCCGCGACCAACCTCGAAGCCGAGCCGCCGTCCGTCCGCTCGCCGCTGCCGCGCAAAGTCAAGATTGACCTGATCGAATACCTGGAGACTCCCAATGTGGAAGTCAACCGTGAAGGTATCGCCGCTGGCTTGGAACGGGCCGGGTTAAAGCCAGGGCAGGAATGTGAACTGCGAATCCGCAATGCGCAGGGTGACATGGCCACCCTCAGCACGATGATGGACGCGGCGGTTTCCGATGGTACGGACCTCCTGATGGTTTCTACCACTCCAGCTCTACAGGCTTCATTACGGAGGGCCCATGGCCGACCGGTCGTGTTCTCGCTCGTTGCCCAACCGATGCTCGCCGGCGCTGGCAACAGCCCGACCGAACACCTGCCGTTTGTGACCGGAGCTTACATCCCAGCCCCGCACGACGAAGGCCTTGCCGCGTTGCGCCAATGCCTTCCCAAAACCAAGCGCATCGGCACGCTTTTTGTGCCGGCCGAGGTGAACTCCGTTTATTACAAGGACGAGTTGCTGAAGGCGGCCGCGCGTGCCGGCCTCGAGGTCGAGGTCGTCGGCGTGAGCAGCAGCGGCGAGGTGGGCGATGCTGCACTGGCTTTGTGCGGACGCAAAGTGGATATCATCTGCCAGATTTCGGACAGCCTGACCGGTGCCAGTTTTGCCAGCATTGCTCAAGCTGCCAAACGCGCCCGTCTCCCGCTCATGGGTTTTGCCTCGGGGCAAGCCCAGTCCGGCGCCTTCCTGACTGTTTCGCGCGATTTCTTTGATGGCGGCGTGGCGTCAGCCGAAATAGCGGCGCGCGTTCTGCGGGGCGAGTCGCCGGCAACCATCCCCTTCCAGTTGGTTGAAAAGCTCAAATACACTTTCAACCCCGCCGCTGCGGCCGTTCATGGCATTGTCATTCCGCCCGAACTGCTCAAGCTCGGTGAAATCATAAAATAGAGCACCATGGAAATCACCCCCCTGCCCCGCGAAGACCGCCATGAGTTGCATCTCAAGGGGCGCCTCGATGCCAACTGGGCGGAACACGTCGGCAACGCCATCGAGGCCGCCATTCGCGCCGGGCAGCATCACATTGATCTCGAATTCTCCCAGGTGGATTACATCAGTTCGGCCGGCATCCGGGTCTTGTTGAAATACTACAAACAGCTGAAAGCGGTGCGCGGAAAGATGCGCGTTGTCCAGCCGACCGAGAGCGTCCTGGCCGTGCTGCATCTCTCCGGCATTGCCGGCATGCTGGTGGCCACCGCGGAGGCGCCGCCACCGGTGAAGCCGTCCTCCGTGACTCGGCGTTGGGAACGGAACGGCGTCACCTTTGAGGCCCACGAGCAGACCACCGGTGCCATGCTCGAAGGTCGCTTGCTTGGGAATCCGGAAAAATTCGCGACCGGCCAGTTGTCCTTCGCAGATAGTCAACACCTGCGTTTTGACGCCGGAAGCTTCGGCCTGGGCTTGGGAGCGTTCGGCGATGCGCTGGCCGACAGCACCGGGCGCTTCGGCGAATTTCTCGCCGCCGGCGGCACCGCGGTCGCCCAGCCCACCGACGGCAGCAGTGTGCCTGATTTTCAGGTGACCGAAGGCCAACTCGTACCGGAGGTCAACGTGCTCTACGCTCTGGCCGCCCGCGGTGATTTTGCGCGACTGCTGCGCTTCGAAGCCGCCGCTGGGGAACGCGGCGTGATAGCGCTCGCTGAGCTCGTCGAGACTGCGCTGCAGGATATCGATTCCGCAGCCGCCGGTTTCGTCATCGTGGCAGAGAGCGCCAGCCTTGTCGGCGCGACGCTCCGCCAGTCGCCTGCGCGCGCGGGCGGGTGCTCGCCATGGGTTTTCCCCGGCGTGCGTAATTGGCTTTCGTTCACGACGGAACGTACCGATGAGCGCAACATGGCCCTCATAGTGGGCTTTGCGGAAAAACAGCCATCCTCCGGACGGGCCGAATTCTTCCGTTCGATCGGCCCGGGCACGCAGGCTCAGGGCCATTTTCACGCGGCGGTATTTCCTTATCGTCCGCTGCCCAAGGGTAACCTCAAACTTCAGGAAACCATCGCCAGCCTACTCGGCACCGAATCCGCCCGGACCGTCCTGCACCTGCTCGCCGATGAACGCCAGTTCGAGGGCGTCGGCCAGACCGATCTGATGCGCGGCGCCTGCTGGGTCGGGCCGTTGCGGATTTCGGACCGCGCACCTCTTCCTCTGCCTGCATCATGACTCTGCTAATCGGCGCCACCACCATCGGCTTGATTCTCGCGCTATTGGCGATGGGAGTTTATCTGAGCTTCCGCATTTTCAATTTCCCCGACATCACGGCGGACGGGTCCATTACCCTCGGAGCCGCAGTCACCGCCATATTGCTCGTGCATCATGTCGCTCCGGGTTTGGCCACGCTGGCCGGCTTCGCGGCGGGCGTGCTGGCGGGCATGACTACCGGGCTGCTTCACACCAAGTTCAAGATCAACGGGCTCCTCAGCGGCATTCTCGTGATGACTGCGCTCTACTCGGTAAACCTCCATGTCATGGGTAAAAGCAACGTGCCGTTGCTTAATGAAATTACTTTGGCGAGCCAGGCCGAGAGCCTCGGTATGAAATGGTTGCACGTCGCGGCGGATGCTGACCTCAATGTCTTCGGGTGGACCGTCGGATTGCGCGATGCCGCCACGCTGCTAGCCATGCTCCTGCTGGTCGGCTTTCTAGGGCTGCTGCTTTACCTGTTTTTCCGAACAAACCTCGGCACCGCCATGCGCGCCACCGGCGACAACCCCCAGATGATCCGCGCCCTAGGCGTGAGTGTGGACTTCATCATCATTCTGGGCTTGGCGCTTTCCAACGGCCTCATTGCGCTGTCCGGCTCGCTCCTCGCGCAGTATCAGGGCTTTGCCGATGTGCAGATGGGCGTCGGCATGGTGGTCTGGGGACTGGCCAGCGTCATCATCGGCGAGGCGCTTGTCGGCAGTTCGCGCATCGGTTTGCTCATCACTGGGGCGGTCATCGGATCGGTGTTGTTCCGCCTACTCGTCGCCATCGCGCTCCGCTGGGGGTTGAACCCCAATGACCTGAAGCTAATCACCGCAGGATTCGTCTTCGTCGCCCTCGTTGCGCCAGCTTTTCTGCGCAAGCTCAAACCGGCGACCGCGATCAAACCCTCCAACGCCTGACATGCTCACCATCGCCAACGTCACCAAGACTTTCAATCCTGGAACGCCCAACGAGGTGCGCGCTCTGCAGGACGTTTCGCTGCGACTGGAAGCCGGCTCTTTCCTCCTAATCATCGGCACGAATGGCTCAGGCAAATCCACTCTACTCAACGCGGTAGCCGGTACTTTTCTACCGGATTTCGGCAAGATAACCCTCGCTGAACAAAACATTACCCGTTGGGCCGAGCATCGCCGGGCGAAACTGATTGGCCGCGTCTTCCAGAATCCGTTTAGCGGCACTGCACCGAACATGTCCATCGCCGAAAACCTCGCCATGGCGGCCCATCGCGGCCAGCCCCGCGGCTTGGGCTGGGCGCTGAATCACAAGCTCAAGGCCGAATTGCGCGACCGCATCCGTTCTCTTAATATGGGGCTGGAGAACCGAATTGACAACGCCATAGGGAGTTTATCCGGCGGACAGCGGCAGGCTTTGACCTTGCTTATGGCTTCGTGGTTGAAACCGGAATTGCTTCTGCTCGACGAGCACACTGCTGCGCTCGATCCCAAAAGCGCCGACCAAGTAATCCGGCTCACCCACGACATCATCCAGCGCGACAAACTCACCACTCTGATGGTCACACACTCGATGCAACAAGCGGTTCATCTGGGGGATCGCATCGTGATGATGCACCGTGGCCAGGTGCTGCACAACCTGCAGGGAGCGGAGCGTGCGCGCGTCCGCCCCGAGGATTTGCTCAAGCGCTTTGAAGACGTGCGCCGGCGCGAACAGCTCGACCCAACTGTGGCGGAAATGTTGCAGAGAAATTATATCTGATTGCCGACTCAAATTGTCCGCTTTTCAGAAGATTTTTTAGGTAGTTAGAGGGACTTGATGCATGTCGCTTCGGCAAGCGTGCACTGCCGATGGAGCGGTTAATTTTCCTCGGGGCCGGGTCCTGCCGCCCTAGCTCGGATCTTCCTTACCCGGGATTCGGAGTGAGTAATCTCCCGAGGATTGAAGTAAAGATTGGGGAGGATGGCTCGAGTGGACTTGTTATGGGAGATGCTAAAAGGCGATTTTAAGTTTCCTGATCTGAATTCGGAATTTTCCTCGGTTTTTAGTGACACCTTTTCCGTCACCAGATTTCCGGATCCGGTTTTTCGCTACAGGTTATGGTCTGGGGTGGTGGGCCGCACCACAAGTCAGCGGCGCCCAGTCGCTGGGCGCACAGCGCGAGGGTCTGGCGCTAGCCCGGATATTTCATAGTGGGAGAGCAGAAAGAGCGGAGGAAGTTGATTTCAAGCCGTGGTGGCAAGGGTATTGGCATGGGTGCGTAATCCGGACCATGTCGGACAGCGTTCCGAGGTGTCCCCTCGCCAAGCGTGCGGGACGGGGATCCAGGACGTGGGCAGGCTGAGTGGCGATGACGACACTGACAGAGTTTTCCTTGACGGACCTGCGGGTCCTGCAACGACAACTGTCCGAGTGGCGCCAAAGCCAGTCGGTCCTTGCCCACCGGCATCGGCGTCCGGCGGTGGCTCGCACTCTGGGGTTGAGCTATCAGCGTACCCATCCCTCACGTTCCTTGGCGCTCGTCCGCTCTCGCCGTTGCCGCCCAGTCATTCCGTTGAACTTCACCAAACAGTCTACCTAGTTCCGCGCCCCTGCCGACGGAACCTCGCCGAACGGATACGAATGAAAGAACCAGGCTGAGTCAGTTGGCGGCGTGAGGTGCGCAGTCACGTTCGTCGGCGATAGGTGATGGGGCTTAGATTGATCATCAGTTTCTCGCGGATCAGCGTGATCTCATCGGGGCTGAAATCTTTTGCCAGCAAGTGTTCAATCAATTCGACTTGCCGAGGCTGACCAAACGCCAAGCGGTAGATGGCCAGCGTCTTCAGGATGGAATCGAGCTTCCCGTGGTCGCGGCTGAAGGGATAGAGCGGAATGATCCGCTCGATTTTGAAGTGCTCCGCGTCCACGTGCCAGTAAGGCACCAGTTCACATTTCCCGCGCTGTTCGCGTTCGGCACGGTCAGCCAGGGCGAACAGTGCAACCCAAGGGTCATCCGATCCGGTGCCGGTCGCCAATTGCGATCCGTATTTGCGGGCGACTTCCTGACGAATGACCAAGCCTTTGTAGCGGTTGATCCGGCCCTCGCGCTGCTCAAGATCAATCGGATTGCCCGGTAGATTCCAGTGGACGATTTTCCGGCAGTATTGGTGAAAATCGAGGCCTTCCTGACCGATGGAAGTGGTGGCCAGGACAAAGGGGCGAAAGGGCGAATTGAAGTTCTCTCGAATACTGGTGGCTCGTTCCTGGCCTGCTTCGGTTTCGAGTTTCTGGTTGCCGAAGTCCACCGCGTAATGGCAGCGCATCTTGTGCGGCTGGCCGTGAAGAAACGAATCGAGGCTGTCCACATTGACGCTGGTGGCTGTGATGTTCACGGTCTCGTTTAGCCGCGCCATCGTCGCCTCCATCGTCCGATGCTGCTCTTTGGCGAGGTGGCCGTATTCATCCAGCACCGCCGGCAAGCAGCCGTCGGCGCAGTAGCGCAGCACCTGCCGCCAATAATCGGCGGCGGGACAGGTTAGGCGCACCGCGCAGATCGACTCGGGTTTGTTGAACAGGTTGAGAAAGGCGCCGGCGATTTCGAACCCTCCGCGCAAATGGTGCTTCGTC
>JBDKKQ010000138.1:0-16148 GCA_039796015.1 Verrucomicrobiota bacterium | reverse complement strand
GCAATGAGGTCGTTGAGCTCTTTGAACCGGCGGTTGTGGATGTCTTCTTTCGGCAGGTACATCGTGGCGCCCAGTGCCTGACCTCGGGGAATGATGGTCACCTTGTGCAAGGGATGGGTGTGCTTGAGCACCACATTGACCACGGCATGGCCGGCCTCATGCCAGGCTGTGCCCGTCTTTTCTTCTTCAGACATGGCCATGCTGCGGCGCTCACGGCCCCAGCGCACCTTGTCACGAGCCTCTTCCAACTCGTTCATGCATATAGATTTCTTGCCGGTCCGAGCCGCCAATAAGGCTGCTTCATTGAGCAAGTTGGCCAGTTCAGCCCCTGAGAAACCAGGAGTCCCACGAGCGATGACCGAGAGGTCGACCGCGCCGTCGAGCTTCACATTTTTGGCATGCACCTTGAGGATGGCCTCACGTCCGCGGACATCGGGGAGATTGACAGTCACCTGACGGTCGAAACGACCGGGGCGGAGCAGGGCGGGATCGAGCACATCGGGGCGGTTGGTGGCCGCGATGATAATGATGCCTTCTTGGGTATCGAATCCGTCCATCTCCACCAAGAGGGCGTTGAGAGTTTGTTCGCGCTCGTCGTTGCCGCCGCCGAGACCGTGACCACGGCTGCGTCCCACCGCATCGATTTCGTCGATGAAGATTAGACAGGGGGTATTCTTGCGAGCCTGCTCGAACATGTCGCGGACGCGGCTGGCGCCGACGCCAACAAACATTTCCACGAAGTCCGATCCGCTGATGCTGAAGAAGCTGGCATCGGCCTCACCGGCGATGGCTTTGGCGAGCAGCGTCTTGCCAGTTCCGGGCGGGCCCACCATCAGGATGCCCTTAGGGATGCGACCACCCAGTTTCTGGAACTTTTTCGGGTCACGCAGAAATTCCACCAATTCGGAAACCTCATCCTTGGCTTCTTCGACACCGGCCACGTCCTTGAAGGTGGTCTTGTTGCGGTCTTTGGTGAGGAGTCGGGCCTTGGATTTACCGAAGCTGAGGGCTCCTTTGCCGGCCGCCTTGATCTGACGCAGAAAGATGAACCAAATAAGTACGCCTCCCAGAATCAACGGGGCGGCACTCATTAAGAACGTGCTCCAGTTGCCGGAGCGTTCAACCGAGCGGAAACCGTGAACTTCGTAGAGATTGTCTAATTTTTGAGGGGTCACCCGCATTTCGACCCGAAACGGTACAAGATTGGTGCCGCTGGAATCCGACGGATAGGAACCGCGAACCACCTCCAGAATTTGTTGGGGGTTGTTTTCGATGACGCCGTCTCGAACGAGGTTCGAATTAACCAGTTGGAAAAACACCTGAGGCGCGATGGTTTTCTCGCTTAAACCACGGGATTGACGGGTCCAGAAAACGAGCGCCAAGCCCAATAAGATGAAGGCAGGCCAGATTAACCAATTTTGGTTGGGAATTTTGGGCTCCCCTGGTCGGTTACCTCGGTTGCCCTGCGGAGAAAGATCCTCAGACATGAATTGTGATGAGACTATATCAGTCACCTCGATCTTTCGCAAACGTTGGATCTGAATCATTCACTATCGACCAACTGAGGCGCGCGAGCGGTCTGGCGCTAAGCGGTCCGATCTCTGCCGGGGGGGCGTGTCTTCGGACGTTGGCGCTTTCGGAGAAATCGCCCCACCTCGGAGGCTCTCGGGTAAGGCTGAGTTTGTGGAAGGATCCAGGCATGTAGCCCAATGACCTCCGAGATAGGGAACGATCTCCGAGCGGTCCGTGTCTGTGGCGGTCCTTGTTGGCAAACGTCTGGCCCTGTGGCGGTTCGGCTCCGTGGACGTTGGCGCTTTCGGAGAAATCGCCCCACCTCGGAGGTGCCTGGGTGAGGTTAGTTTTTTTGGGACTTCCAGGCTTTGGCCCGATGAGGCTCTTGGGTAGCCCAAGGACCGCCGAGGGTGAAGAACGATCTCCGAGCGGACCAGTTATGGGGTTTCGCGGCTTTCCGTCCCTCGATGTTTCGGCCAATACTCCTCCACCTTCCATGCCTTGGTCACAACCCCTTGATCCCTTAGGCAACCCGTGGCTTTCCACCGCGGTTGCGGCCATTCCCGTTCTGCTGCTCCTGGGTCTGGTAGCCTGGGGACGCCTTCGCGTCAGTGTGGCGGCCCTCCTCGCGCTGGGTGCGGCGCTGGGTGTCGCGCTGTTGGCTTTTCGCATGCCGGTCGCGGCCGCCTTGGGCGCTGCTGCTTATGGTGGGGCCTACGGATTGTTTCCGATCGGTTGGATTGTCCTCAATGTCATGTTTCTGCATGCCCTGACCGTCCGGTCGGGTTTGTTTCAGGAACTCAAGGAGCAGTTGGTGCGGTTAGCTCCGGATCCACGGATCCAGGTGATCCTCATCGCCTTCTGTTTTGGCGCATTTATTGAGGGTGCGGCAGGATTCGGAGCCCCCGTGGCGATCACAGCAGCGTTGCTCCTCCAACTCGGCTTTTCGCCGATCCACGCCAGCGGATTGTCACTCATTGCCAACACGGCGCCGGTGGCTTTTGGCAGCATTGGCATTCCAATCACGACGCTGGCTCAGGTAACCGATTTGGACGTGCTGAAACTCTCGGCGATGGCCGGACGGCAGTTGCCCATCTTCTCCGCCATCATCCCGCTGTGGATCGTCGGGGCGATGTCCGGGTGGCGCGGAATTCGCGATGTCTGGCCCGTGGCACTGGTGGCGGGAGTTTCTTTCGCGTTGATGCAGTTCTTGGTGAGCAATTTCCATGGACCCTGGCTGGTGGATTCTATTTCGGCCCTGGTCAGCCTCGGGGCGGTCTTGTGGATGCTGCGCTTCCGGCAGAAAGGCGGTCCGGTGAAGGTCCGGGATTCACAAGTTCCTCCGATGAGTTCGCGGTGGTGGCGACCCTGGGTGCCTTGGGTGATTCTGACCGTGGCCATTTTCGCCTGGGGAACCCGGCCCGTGAAAGACACGTTGGACCGTCTGGCTTCCCCGTCCTTTCCGGTCCCTGGCATTCATGAGCGGGTCATGAGGACTCCGCCGGTCGTCCGTGTGTCCAAGGTCGAAAAGGTGGAGTTGAAGCTCAATGTGCTGTCCGCCACCGGGACGGGGATCTTGCTCGCCGCATGGGTTAGCGGTGTGTGGATGGGCTATTCGACGCGCAGTTTGTTGAAAATTTGGTGGGAGACATTGCTCGCGGTCCGCCAATCGCTCCTCACGATCGCGGCCATGCTCGCACTCGGAAATGTCACCAAACTCTCCGGTGCCGACGCCACGCTGGGAATGGCCTTGGCCAAGACGGGTGTCTTTTACCCGTTCTTCGGAACTCTCCTGGGTTGGTTGGGCGTGGCCCTAACGGGTTCGGACACTGCTTCCAACGTGCTGTTCGGGTCCTTGCAGCGGATCACCGCCGAACAGCTTGGTCTGAGCCCTTACCTGATGTGTGCGGCCAATTCGACCGGCGGGGTTATGGGCAAGATGATCGACGCCCAGAGCATCGTAGTGGCCGGTGTTTCAGCACAGGCCCATGGGCACGAGGGAAAAATCCTCCGCTTTGTCTTTGGGCATTCGCTGGTTCTGGCCGTGCTCATCAGTGCCTGGGTTGCAGCCCAAGCCTATTGGCCACCTCTGCAGGCTACCGTGGTGAAGTGAGGCGGCTTGCCCAAGAGGGGGAGCGCCCGGTGCGGCGGCTGCCGTGATAGCCTCACTCGGCCATGGTCTGCGGATCGATCCCCACGGAGCGGCACCAGTCGCGGTAGGCGACGGGAGATATTTCGCTGGGCTTGATCTCGCTGCGCCCACCCCAGAAAACGTTGGTGTATCCGACTGGGATGCCCGCTTCGGTCAGGTGCAAGTCGATGGCTGCCTTGTGTGCTAGTACCATGGCCTTATCGGTTCCATGGGCCACACCCATGATGTTGACGTTACGGAACTCCGGGCCGCCCTCGCGCCAGTAGGCATGGGTCATAATGAAGTGACGACCCAACTCTCGACCGGCGGCCTCTTCGAGTCCGGGCGGCACGGCCCAGTGGAATAGCGCGTTGAATTTCGTGACCCGTTCGCCCGAAGCGAGGGTTTTGACGTGCTCAAGGAAGGTGCTAAAGCGGCCAATGACTTTGCGTCGGTTGAGTTCCTCAGCAACGGCGTGAAATTCTTCTATTCCCAGGTCCGCTTCTTGCGCGCGGCCGGCCCAAAGATCCATCGACAATTCTTGAGACGTGAACTCCCGTTTCAGCGCCGTAAGCACCTTCCATTCGGTGTCGTTGAGTTGGGTCACTTGGACTGCGAGCGACTCGGCAGGCTCATCGGCCCGGGCACCCGGCTCCATGCCGCGCCGCCTTACATGGCCCACGCCTAGAGCAAAGAGCATCTTAGCGGGCATGAGGCGGTGGTGTTCAGCCCCAATGGTTCGCGCCAGGAAGGCTGCATGTTTTTCGAGCGAATACCCTTGAGGCACCTTGAGTGTCGTCCACAGCTTGTAATTGGAACCGGGAGTCGCCACATCGGTGGAGCGCAAGACGACGTGGCCGCTGAAGGGGTCGTTTTGAGACAGGTGCTCGAAGGCGCTATCGAGCCGTTCGGTCGGTACCTGCCAGGCGCACAGGGCTCCTTCGGCCAGGCTCGTGGCCAGCAGCGTTTGACGGATCCGGCGGATGACACCGGCGGCGAGCATCGCCTGCAGGCGCTCGAGGACGACGCCCGCTGGCAGGTCGGCCAATCGGGCGATTTCGCCGATCGGGTCGCGCGGGTATCCCTGGATGCGGTCTTCGCTGACGGCCAGAATGCGGGCGTTGATCGGGTCGGTTGTATCGATGGGAACCCCATCCGACATGGGTCTGTCTGGGGAACTCATACCTTCCGTTTCGGATACAACTTGGCGACCAGGTCGGCGTACCCGTTCAGGTACTGGGTGGGGATCCGCTCGCCAGTGTCGACCACGCGCTCGGATGCCTGGCTCCAGCGAGGGTGCGGCACCTGGGGATCTACGTTGGATTCGAAGGGGTATTCTTGGGCGTTGAGCGTCTCCCAAAGGGTGGACGGTTGTTTGGCCGTGAACTCGATACGGACAATGCTCTTAATGCTCTTGTAACCATATTTCCAGGGCACCACCAACCGCACCGGGGCTCCGTTTTGTTTGGGCAAAGGTTTTCCGTAGAGTCCGGTGGCCACCATCGTGAGCGGGTGCAGGGCCTCGTCCATCCGCAAGCCCTCGGTGTAGGGCCAGGGGTAGTCGGGGAGTCGTGCCACCCCGGGCATTTCTTCGGGCCGCAGCACGGTGGTAAAGGCGACAAATTTGGCCTCCGCTTTGGGCTTGGCCTTGGCGATAAGCTGGGCGAGGGGGAATCCACTCCAGGGCACCACCATCGACCAGGCCTCGACGCAGCGGAACCGATACACACGCTCTTCGTGAGGAAATCCTTGGAGCAAGTCATTCAGCCCCAATTTCAGAGGGTTCTCGCACAGGCCGTTGACTTCGAGCGTCCACGGGTCGGTGCGGAAGCGGCTCGCCAAATCCCGTACTCGCGTCTTGGTGGTGCTGAATTCGTAGAAATTATTGTAATGGGTGGCCACCTCTTCGTCGGAGAGCCGAACGGTGGGGTTGAAGTCGGGATTGCGTTTTCCAGCCGAGAATGCCGTCGCCTTGGCAAGGTTGGTCGATTGAGCCAATGCCGGCAGGCCAACGGCCAGACCTCCGCCGATGAATCCCATGGCGCGCAGAAAATCGCGTCGTCGATGGTAAACCGATTCCGGGGTGACGGCGCTGTCGGGCAAATGCCACGGAGGGCGTACAATCACATTGGGCATGGGCGTAAGAATGGCGGCAGAACGGCGTTCTGCACTTTTTTTTTCAGGCTCTGGGTCACCCGAGTTCTTAGGGCTCGAGCAGGTGCTGGCCGAACCGTTGGAGGCCCAAATCCACCACGACCGCGATTTCATCCAGTCGGCCGAGGTGGCAGTGGGGTTTTATAGAGAGGCACTGTTCAAGACGCGCGGTTCGGTGCGACGGAGGTGGCGGTCGGCGGCATTCGGGCAAAAACAAGGGCCCCTAGCGCGGTCAGCAGCGCATTGATGAGCAGCAATTCAAATCCAAAGCGGTAGCCGTGGAACCATCGCACCGACTGATGATCCAAGACCGCACAGAGGGCGATGGCGCTGATAGCGATCCATGGCAGAGGTTTTCCCGAGATCCGGATCCGCGTGGCCAAGCCCAGTGAAAAAAGACCCAGCAGCGGGCCATAGGTGTAACTGGCCAGCTTGAGAACCAGGTCGATGACTGCGAACTGCGAGGCCAATGAGCGCAGGATTAACAGTGTGAGAAACAACACCCCGGCGAAGGCCGTGTGAACCCGCCTTCGGATTTGTCCTCGTGCGGTCTCGGACAGGTCCTGGCGCTGCTGGAATCCCAGGAAATCGACACAGAAGCTGGTGGTGAGTGAGGTGAGTACCGAGTCGGCGCTGTTGAAGGTCGCCGCCGTGAGGCCCAGCACGAAGACCACTGCCGCCGGAGTACCCAGAGATCCGAGGGCGATGCGGGGGAAGAGTTCGTCGGAGCGAGTGGGCAGGGGAATTCCGTGGATTTCGGCGAAGCGGAAGAGCAACGCACCGAGAACCAAAATAGCCACCGTGACAAGCACCATGACGGGCGTGAAGAGCCACAGGTTCTTCTGGGCCTCCGGCAAGGTCCGGCACGAGAGTGTCTTCTGCATATTGTTCTGATCGAGCCCGGTCATGACCACCGCGAGAGCGGCGCCACTGAGGAGTTGCTTCCAGAAAAAACTGGGAGATCGCCAGTCCCAATTGAAGACGGTGGTCTCCGGACCGCGCGACAAATTGAGCACGAGGTCCGAGGGGCTCCAGCCCAAGCCAACCATCAGGGCTCCGATGCTCAGAAGGACCCCGAGCACCAGAAATCCACTCTGGAAAAGGTCGGTCCACACCAACGTTTGGATTCCGCCCCGAAGCGTATAAATCAGTATGAGCAGGATGGCCGATCCAGCCGTCACCCAGAAAGGAACGCCCCAACCCTGGAAGACGAACGTCTGGAAGACCGTAACAGCCAGGTAAAGTCGTGCGGCCGAACCCAACAAACGTGACACGAGGAAAAACCCGGAGCCGGTCCGTTGCGCGGTCGTGTCAAAGCGCTGTCCGAGAAACTCGTAGATGGAGGTTAACCGGAGCCGGTAATACTGCGGCAAGAGGAGGGTGCCGATGAGGGCATAACCCACGCAGTATCCGAGGACCAATTGCAAGTAGCCGAAGTGGTCGGTCGCCACCTTCCCGGGCACCGAGATGTAGCTCACACCCGAGAGGGTATCTCCGATAAGACCCAGTGCCACCCAAACCCACGGCGAGCGTCGATTACCGGTGAAATATCCCGCGTTGTCGGCTCGGCGTCCGGTCCACCAAGCCACCGCCAGCAGCGCCGCAAAATAGGCGCCCACACAGGTCAGGATCGTGACGGGATGCACAGAACTCAGCCAAACACGGGCTGCGGGTCCGGGGCACGCGCAAAGTCGCGAGATTGTTGGTCTCGGAGTTGAAGTCTTGAGAAAAAACGACTACTAAAATAACTGATTATCCGTTCTCGGCTTCACAAGGGGCGTCAGGAAGTGATACCTAGATGGAATGCACTCCTTTCAGGTTATCCGGGATGTCCTCCAGACCACTAGTGCCAAGCAAATCGCAGCAGACATGGGCTTGTCGCTATCGCTGATCTACAAGTGGGCTGAAAAGCCGGATCCTGAGGCTGCTACCGCTTCGCACAATCCTCTGGATCGCATGGATCAGTTGCTAAAGAGCACCCGGGACCTGCGCCTGATCCATTGGTTGTGCCAACGGTCCGGCGGGTTCTTCATTCGCAATCCCACGACTCATCATACGCACCCGGAATACTTGATGCCGGCCACCAACGGAGTGGTGCAGGAGTTCGCCGATCTTTTGGCGGTCATCGCCAGCGCCGCTTCCGACAATCGCATCGACCCCGCCGAGGCCATCAAGATCCGGGCTCGCTGGGAAGAATTGAAACGTTCGACCGAAACGTTTGTGGCCTGCTGCGAAGCCGGCAATTTCCAAGCCCTCGAAAAGACCTCCCAACACTAGGGAACTCGCGTCACCCCCACGGGCATCGGTCAGGGGACTCGTGCTGTTACAATACACCTAGCCCCGAAACCGCATCGTTTATCCTATCTCCAAATGAATCGCTACATGGGTTGGGCGGCGGGTCTCCTGGCTCTTGGACTCCTGGGCACTGTTGCTCGGGGCCGGTTCCGTGAAACGGCAATTTCTAGGACTGAAGATATTCGACGCGAAACTCACCCGGCCCCTGCGATCACCGAATTACCTGGCAAGGTCGGTTTGCCCAAGGCGGAGCAGCGTCTCAGCGCGGACGAGGTCGCTCGCGAGTTGGCGGCAATCTTGGCTACCAACGAGAGTTGGAATTGGCGATTCAGCCAAATGGTTCAAGTCATCGAGAGGGCCGATCTCACCCAGCCGGATTGCGTCGCTGTGATTTGGGATTTTGCGATCGGACAACCGCTTCCAAACGGTATGGATGCCGGTCTTTTGGAGGCGTTGGGCCGCTGCTGGATTGTTGCCGACCGCGTTTCCGCTTGGGCTTTTTTGGCCGATTCCAAGCGTCTGGGCAGCGATTCGTCTGGAAACTTCGACTACCGTCAGTACGCCGCCCTGAGAGGAGCGCTCTCGAAATGGATGGAATCGGACGGCGAGGAAGCAGTGCGACGGGTGCGGAGCCTGACGGGTTCCAGAACTCGATCGGATTTGGTCGTGGACCTGTATTTGAAGTGGCTGCAAAGCGAGCCGGAAACGGCCTTGAG
This sequence comes from Verrucomicrobiota bacterium, assembly GCA_039796015.1. Classification (GTDB taxonomy): domain Bacteria; phylum Verrucomicrobiota; class Verrucomicrobiia; order Limisphaerales; family UBA9464; genus SXXZ01. Next base: position 7,340 of record JBDKKQ010000138.1, on the reverse strand, counting down.
AAGCATCCGTCAGGCACCCATTGATGAAGATCCGGAGATCGAGGATCCGCGATTCTTTCTTCTGAACATCGTCGATCAGAAGATCCCAGAATTGGCACTCAGGTTAGCCCGTTCCATTCCTACCGCAGCGTGGGCGCAACTCTCGGAAGAAAAAATCTCCGAAATTCTCGGGTTTTGGAAAAGTGAGCACTTGGAAGTCGCTGTGGCCCTGTTGCAGCAGCTCCCCGAGAATTTTAGCCCACTGGTGACCTTCGAAGTGGTCGACGCCTGGGGTGAAGAAGATCCCAATGCCGCTTTGGAATGGGTCTTGGCCCACCCGGCCCCCGATGGCTCGGGGGATTCGCGGGTGGATTCGCTCATGGGGGCACTGACTCGGCAAGACGTCGTGGCCGCCATCGCTCGATGGGATACTGCCTCGGCAGAGCAACAGGGCAAATGGCTGCCCACCCTGACCCGGGAGTGGGCAATCCAGGATCCCGCCGCAGCCAGTCGCTGGGCTGAGCAACAATGGCAGCGGGGATATGGGATCGTGGCACTGGTCCGAGGTGCCGAATCGTGGATCCGAACTGATGCCGCCGGAGCCGCAGCATTTCTCAAGGAAGTGTTGCCGACGGTCCGTCAGCCCAGCGATCGACAAGAACTCGTCCAACTCTGGGTCACGGCCGAACCCTCCGCAGCCCTGGGGGCACTGAATGAAGTGGTGCCGGCTCAAGGCCGCGAAGCGGTCCTAAGCCGCCTTCTGCCAATGGCAGTTGCTGCCGATCCCGCCAGTGCCGTTGCGGCCGTCTCCGGGATTCGCGACCCGGTGCTTCGGGCGAAAACCATCGCAGACATCGGCGTGCAGTGGTCTTCCCGTGACCCTGAAAACGCGCTGAATTGGGCCGCGTCTTTGCCACCGAGCAGCGAACAAACCGCGGCCATTCGGTCCGTCTATCAGGTTTGGTCCGGCAACCAATTCAATAGCGCGAAGGCCTCCTTGGAGCGCCTGAATTCAATTCAGCGCGACCAGGCGTTGGTGGGTATCATTCATGAGCGCATGAACACCTCGGTCGCCCAGGCCGCCGATCTTGGGCTCATGGTCTTCGATTCTCTTACCCGTGCCGAACTGCTCGACTCGGTCTTTCAACGGTGGGGGCGTTCGAATCCCGCTCAAGCCAAGTCTTGGGTGGAGCAGTCCAACTTGCCGGAGTCCCTTCGGGATCAATTGAAAGCCCGTATCCCTTGATCCTCGGGATCATGAGTTCAGAAAGCTGGAAGGGAGAATGAGGGTGTGTGACAAGCTCAAGGACGGTTCACACCCCTCAGTGGAAAGGGTCTTGAGTGGACTTAGGCAAGACAAGGTTCGGCAACCGACAATATCGGTCGGTTCAAATCGGCTCTCCTAGGCTCGCCTTGAAAACCAGCCTACTGCGCCTGCAGGTTGTTTTACCTCAAAAACGGCTAACCAAGGCGCTATTGGATTTTGGGCGGTTCTGCCTGTGCGGCTCAATCCAGCCCGCACAGAGGGAGCTGACGTTCTTCGTCATCGACGTCGGCGTCGGGGGCGTCGGGGGCGTTCGAGGTTTCTAACGCAGGAGCGCGATTCGGGGCTGGACGGGAGGGGGCCAGCGGTTTCTCCAGCAGGTTCCGTTGCCAAGGCATCAAGCCTTCCCACGCATCGGGATCGTTGCGACCGAGCGCATACAGGGTGGCCTTGGAGGCGATGAGGGTTGGATCGATGCCCAACTCACGGGCGTGGGTGTCACGGATCTGGGCCAGTCGGTCAGAAACGTCGAGCTCGGCCCGGGTCATCCGGCGTGAATGCACGCGAATCGGGCGGGGGAGGCGGTTCTCGGGTACTTCGAGTCCTTGTTGAATCGCATCGAGCAATCCAGACCGCCGCTTGGAGGTCAGGAAGTGGGGCAAATTTAGACCCCGAGTCGTACGGGTCTCCGAGGCCGCCGCAGACAATTCGGCCAACTGCTCATGCTTGAGAATAAAGAACGGGGGGCGACCGGTGCGCAGAGCGTCCTTCTCGCGCCAATGCCAGAGTTCGCGCAGAACCGCCAATCCGAGAGCATCGAGCTTGTCGTGTCCCTTCGTGCGCCAGATAGCGTCGTCATCGATGCGCTCGGGTTGGCAGCAGTCGCGGATCAATCGCTCACAAATTTGTTGGTGCCAGTCGAGGCGTCCCAAAGACTCTAACCGACCCAGGAGCGACTGCTGCAGGGGGAACAAGTGACGCACATCGTTCAGCGCGTAATCCACCATGGCCGGCGTCAGGGGGCGTTTTCCCCAGTTGGCCTTTTGTGAGCCCTTTTCCAGAGTGATGCCGAGGTGGGTGTTGAGGGCATCGTTGAGGCCGAAGCGGGCCTCACCCGCCAAGCGAGCGGCGAGCATCGTATCGAAGATCCGAGCGGGCTTAAAATGGTGTCCTCGGAACAGCAGGCGAAGGTCGTAGTCAGCAGCGTGGAAGATGATGGAATGCTGATCCATGGCTTCCCACAAGGGTTCGAGGTGCAGGTCCGACAGAGGGTCGACGAGGTACTCACTGCCGGGCACACCGACCTGAAGCAGGCACAGTTTTTCCGGGTAAGCGTGCAGGGAGTCGGCCTCGGTATCTAAAGCGACCCATTCTGACTCGCGTACTCGGCACGCGAGTTCCCGCAGTTCGGCGGTGGTGCTGATCACAGGCAGTTAAATTGGACGATGGGGAAACCTAGGTGAAGCGGCAATTGCGCTGGAATCATTATCGTTGAGGCTCTGTGTAACGGGCCGCGACGGCCTATTATCAAAATATCAAGGGGTTCGCGGAGGCTAGCCAACGCTGCGAAACTGGCGCTCAACCTTTTCAGGAGATCGATGTTTCCGAGTGTTTTGTGGGGGAGTCACGAGCCTGAAATTGGCGAAAGGCCTGCAATTCAGCGGGGCGATTCTTCCAATACGCCACCAAAGCAGTGAGTGCGGCCAACGTTTGGGGTGTTAGGTGGTGCTCGATGTCTTCGACCTCGCGCTCGACGGTTTCAGCCCCCAGTCCCAGCAAGGTCAAGAGTTCGGTCAGGGTGCGATGCCGATCCTTGATGTGGGCGGCGACGGCAGCTCCTTCAGCAGTGAGGGTGAAGCCGCGGTAGCGCTGGTAGTTGACGAAGCCGCGTTTAGCCAGACGGCGCACCATGTTGGACACGGTGGACGAACTCAGGCCTAGGGCCTCAGCCAGATCGCTGACTCGGGCATACCCGTTGCGCTCGACCAATTCCTGGATGCGCTCTAAGTGATCCTCGGTCGATTCCGACCGGGACAACGTCTGGTTGGCGGTTTCCTTGAGACGACTCATGACACTCCGATCCTCCAATCGTTTAGTGACTCAACTGCCGGGTGGCTGCGCCCCGAAGGCGAGGATCCGGAGAGCCTGTCAGTTGCGTGATCCACGGGCTTCCAGGACGGCCGAAGGCCTGATGTAGCCACACCACCTCGAGTGCAGCGCGCGGGTCTTTTTGCGATTTAATCCAAGACGCGGCGCGTCCAAGCACCTCGCCGGCATCGCGTTGGCGCAGCACCAGGCGGGACTGCTCTTGCTCCCAGCCATTGGCCGAGAGCGTCCGGTCCAAGAGGTCTGTCGTGGAGAGCTTGGTCAGATCGGGAGCCCGTCGATGCGGTGCCTTGCCCGAGGCGTTGGCCGTGACGCGCCAAATGCGCCCATGCTCCTTGTCGCGGCGCGGATCACGGAAATCGACCTCGCCGTGTTGAATGATGGGATTGCTCCAATCGGCAATGTACAGCGCGCCATCCGGCCCGAGGCGCAGGTCGATAGGACGGAAGGTGACGTTGGTGGAACGGAGCAAATCGGGCTGCTCCTGAGTCTGGAACGAAGAACCCGAATCCTTCACCGAGAAACGCACGATGCGGTGCGCGCGGAAATCACAGGTGATGGCATTCTCTTGCCACTCTTTGGGAAATGCCGGGCTGTGGATCACTTCGAGGCTGGCGAATTTTGGATAATTACCTGGGCTAATACTGTCGGCCTCGCGACGCATGTCGGAGTAGGTAAAGTAGGTCGCGCCATCGACCGCGTGATAAATGCCCTTACCGCCGGCGCCGTCGGTGAAGAAGGAGTTGCCGTACTGGTCCCAATGGTGGCCCCACGGATTGCAACCGCCGCGGGTGAAGACCGACAGAGTCCACGAATCCGGATTGAAGCGCCAGATACCGCCCGAGTTGAGGCGTCGCACCCCGTGGGCCGTCTCGATGTGGGTGTGCGTGTAAATCGACTGGTTCATGTAGAGGTGCCCGTCATAACCCCAGCGCAGCGTGTGGAGATTATGATGGGTGTCCTCGGTACCGAAGCTCGACAACGTCACCGTACGTCGGTCGGCCTTGCCGTCGCCATCGGTGTCCTCCAGATGCAGAAGCTGATGACTGGCCGCCACGTAGCAGCCGCCCTTTCCATCAGGAACCACGCCCGTAGGAATGAGCAGGCCATCGGCAAAGACGGTGTGGCGGTCGGCCTTGCCGTCGCCGTCGGTGTCTTCCAATATTACCACAGAATCGACCGCAGGCTGCCCCGGCTTGATTTGCGGATAGACCTCAGACGACGCCACCCAGAGGCGTCCCTGCGGATCCCAGTTCATGTGGATGGGCTTATGGAGGAGCGGGTTCTCTGCCCAGAGGCTGACTTCCAATCCGTCGCCCGTATCAAAGCTCGGGATGGCTTGCTTCGAAACACTGGCCCGCGAGTCGGCGGCTGCGCTGGCTTGGATCGCATTCTTTGCCAGCAGAGCTCGCACTTCGGCCAGAACCTTGGGGTCTGATTGTTCGGACGGACGCAAACCGGCAATCTTGGTGTCCCACTCGGCGATCATCGGATCGAACTGCGGAATCTCGACACCATTGCGCCCTTGCTCGTGCTTGCGGAATCCGAAGAGGTAGGTCCAGTTGGCCGGGCGCCACCGATGGAAGAAGAGTTCATTCTTGTGCTGGATGGCCGAGCGGAGCAAGGCGGTGTCGGTGCCCTTGGCCGGAGCCTGAATTCCGAGGAGCTCGGGCAGACGTTCAGCGAGCATGCGGTAGCCGGTGTCATTGAGAATCACCGGGCTCTCGTAGGTCACCATGCGCAGCATCGAGATGCGCCGCGTCGCCCCGAGAATGTCGACGACAGGGATGTCCGAAGACCTGCCCAAAGTGCCCAGCGCCTCAGCGACTTCGATCAATGCCTTGGAGTGGGTCGAATCGGGCCGCTCGCCTTGCTGCTGGATCGGGGTAAAAAAAACAAAACGCACCGGTTGGCCGCTGGCCTCCCGGATCCCGACCATCAATCGGCCGGTGTCGGTGATAAACTTGGAAAGGTACGCTGCATGGGCCTCACCCGCCGGGATGTCAGCCAACTCGAGGGCTGCGGTCATGCCGTAGCTGAGAATGGCGACCGAAGGTTTGGCGATGGCAACCTGCTCCTGCACGCGCTTGAGCCAGCCTGCCTCCGACTTGTTCCAATCGAAGCTGGCGCGGGCCTTGCCCATGGGGGTGTCGCCGGCCCAGGAGAGGTTGCGGAAGGTGATACGACGGTCGGAGTACGACGCAGTTAGCGCGGTCTCTAAGTGGCCGTAATTGACCTCCCGCTCGAAGAAGGTGTCACCGATCAAAAGCACCCGGTCTCCGTCATTCAGGGAGAACCGCGCCAGCTCGGCGGCGGGCAGGGCGGGGACACCTCGACCCAGACCGAGGATCAGGACGCAAAGCCAGAGTTGGATTCGTTGACCGAGGATCATGTTTTGAGGGTGACGGGAAATCCCCGGTCCGGGGAAGCAGGAAAGCAAGGGAGGAGGGAGGCAGCGGAACCCATCGATCTCCCGCATGGGTTTGGGGTGTCTCAACGCCTGGGGGAACGTCTTGGGCACATCGGAACATCGGCATAGGCCTAAGACCCCGTTCGCCAACTCCACCCATGGCCTTGGCGAGATCGTCAGCCCATTTCCCGGCTCGCGTCCTGTCTCCTTCTGAAATTGGGAAAGTTATGAAGACAACACCCCGTTTGCTCTCATCCAGAAGGGCTATTTCGATGGGGAATGTATTTTGGGAGCCTGCCGCTGAATACCATGGATCGTCCCAGATTAGGGCGTTGGATAGCGGCTAGCGATGGATGGCCCAGCGTCCACGGATTCGTCACCTGGATGGCACTTGAATCTCGCGGCTCCGGCTTAGGAAACTAAGATCAATGAATTCGGTTCACCGACCGGGATGTTTTCGGACCAGACGCCACGCTTTCACACTCATCGAATTGCTGGTGGTCATTGCGATCATCGCCATCCTTGCAGGCATGTTACTTCCGGCCCTCGGCAAGGCCAAAAGCAAAGCCCAGGGCATTATGTGCATGAACAACGGCAAGCAGCTGATGCTGGGTTGGACCCTGTATTCCGGGGACCATCGGGATGAGATCTGCCTTTCATCAGGCTTAGGGGGCCTCGTCTCCACCCACAGCCCCACCAAAGTGTATCCCATGAACCAATGGTGCATGGGCACGATGCACGAGGGGCCCAGTTGGACGAACACGGTCCTCATCATGGATTCGCTCCTGTACCGGTATGTGGGATCGCTGGCGGTCTACAAGTGTCCCTCGGACCGTGCGACCACCCGGAGCCCGTGGGGTTCCGGCGGCGGGATCCCCAAGGTGCGGAGTTTGGCGATGAGCTGCTTCATGAACCCGCTGCCCGGGCAGGAGCGTACCAGCGGCCGTTCCTACCGAAAGCAGAGCGACTTCACCCTCGGTGCGTCCATGACCTGGGTGACGATCGATGAGAATCCTGCGTCGATCAACGACGGCTGGTTTGTCCATGAATCGAGAACCTCGTGGGTCGATTACCCCGCATCGTACCACAACAGCGCCGGTGGGTTGTCGTTCGCCGACGGACACTCCGAGATCAAGAAGTGGCGTTCGCCGATGCTCACCACCTACGGACAGCGTTCCCGGACCGACGCCCGCCTGGACGCCATCGATGCAACGTGGCTCTTCGAGCGAACGACCGCCAATTGATTGGCTGACCAGAAGCGGCTCATCAATCGCACAGCCTGGATTGGTGCAGGCCACCTTTCAGGTCGGTCGAGCGGTTCGGATGGACATTCCCGACGGGATTCCGTCAGTGCCAATCTTCCCGCGGTGGTCGAACCCCTTGATCCACTTCGGGAGGTGCTGAGTCGTTCGACACTCCGCCTTGGATCCATTCGCTCCGGACGAAGAGCTTGTGGGCCTGAGAGGTGAGCCCTCTATTGATCCCTTCAGAGCGTTCCATGCACTCTCAATGACGAATGACCGAGTTCTTCGATACGCACGCCCATTTGGACTTCCCCGATTACGTCGAGGACTTGGAAGC
>JBDKKQ010000137.1:0-3746 GCA_039796015.1 Verrucomicrobiota bacterium | reverse complement strand
CCGCCTGGGAGGCCTCGTGGCTCGCCGGCACCGAATTGACGGGAGTCCTTCAGTTGGGACCCTGGCGACGCGTGGGTCCCTTCGTGGAACCCGACGGCAAGGTGGCCTTCGAGCGAGAGTTCGGGCCGGAGAAGGAGTTTCAGGCTGACGCTGTGTTCGGCAACGATCGGAAGGCGTGGGTCCTCGAAGCCGGTTGGAAGGATGGCGTGGTGCAGGCTTTGTCGAACGACCTTGGAGCCACTTATTTGCACCGCATTTTGACCTCGAGCCAGGTGCGCACTCAGGCGCTCTTCTTGGGAAGCGATGACGGAATCCGCGTTTGGCTCAATGGCCGCGAGTTGCTGGCCAAGGATGTGAGTCGCGGTGCTGCCGCCAATCAGGAAGAGGTTCAGGCGGTACTAAAAACCGGAGAAAATCACCTCCTGCTGAAGATCGTGAACCGGGCCAGTGGCAGCGGATTTTACTTCGCCACCGACCGTGAGGCTGGAGATCCGAAGATGGCCGCCTTGCGTGAGATTGCCCGCCGGCCGATAGACCAGAGAACTCCCGCTCAGGCTTTGGAGTTGCGGACGTATTACCGCACCACCCGCATCCCCGAGGTGAAGGAGCTGACGGCTCGTTTGGCAGCCGAGCAAAAGCGTCGTGACGACTTGAATCGTTCCATTCCTACGCTGCGCGTCATGGAAGACATGAAGGAAGGGCGTGCCAGTCACATCCGCGTTCGTGGTGACTACCGATCGAAGGGTGAGCGGGTCACGGCCGACGTTCCCACGAGTTGCCTGCCGCCGGCTCAATACGTCTCAGGCACCAATCGATTGGATCTGGCCCGTTGGCTGGTAGATCCATCGCACCCGCTCACTTCGCGAGTCGCGGTCAACCGGTTCTGGGGGTTGTTTTTCCCTAATCCCATTGTCCGCACCGCCAACGAGTTTGGGACCAATGGCCAACCTCCCACCCATCCCGAATTGCTGGATTGGTTGGCCCGGCGCTTCGTTGAAGACGGTTGGAATGTGAAGACCTTCGTCCGGCAAATCGTGCTCAGCGCCACCTACCGTCAATCGTCGCGGGTCTCGCCAGAAGTTCTGAGTCGCGATCCGGAGAATCTCCTGCTCGCGCGTGGCCCTCGGTTCCGGTTGCCGGCCGAGATGCTGCGAGACAACGCGTTGGCCGTGAGCGGATTGCTTTCCCAGCGTATCGGCGGAGTCAGTGTTCGCCCGTATCAACCGCCCGGGTTGTGGGAAGAGAAGATGTTTGCCGGCAACAGTTATCAGCTGGGACAGGGTGAAGACTTGTACCGTCGCAGCCTGTACACCTTGTGGAAGCGGACCGTGCCCAATCCCACGCTCCAAACCTTTGACGCGCCCGACCGAGCGTTGTGCACGGTGCAGCGTCCGTCCACCTGCACGCCGCTTCAGGCCTTCGTGACCATGAACGATGTGACCTTCCTAGAGGCGGCCCGATTCTTCGCCCAGCGGATCTTGCGGGAGTCACCGGGTCGTGCCTCTTCTGATCGCATTGATTTTGCCATGAAATCCCTCTTGGCCCGACCGGCCTCCGATCGGGAGCAGGCCGCATTGAAGCGACTGTTGGAGGATCTGCTGGAGGCTTACACTAAAGACATTCCTGCCGCCGAAGCCATCACGCGCGTGGGGCAGGGGGCCAAGACCCAGGCTTTCCCCGTTGCCGACCTGGCCGCTTGGACCGGCGTCGCCAGCGCTCTCCTCAATCTCGACGAATCGGTCACCCGCGAATGAATATGAAGACTGAAGACTCCATCCCGCTGCATCTGACGCGGCGCCATTTTTTTGCTCGGGGTGCCCGGGGCATCGGAGCCGCCGCCTTGGCCTCGCTGCTGGGATCGTCTCACAGCGCATCTGCTGAGGTTCCGAGCCTTCCAAAGGATCTCCGCGTGCTGCACCGATCACCTCGAGCCAAGCGGGTGATCTACCTCTTCCAATCGGGTGCGCCGTCGCATCTCGATCTCTTCGACCCCAAGCCCCAGTTGGTGAAGATGAACGGCAAGCCCATGCCGGAAAGCCTGACGCGAGGCCAACGCATCGCGCAGCTCATGGGGCAACCGCTGAACTGCGTGGGCAGCCGTTTCCGTTTCGATAGGCACGGCCAATCTGGCATGGAAATCTCCGAGCTGCTCCCGCACATCGGTTCCATTGCCGACGATATCGCGATGGTGCGTTCGATGCACACCGAGGCAATCAATCATGATCCGGGTGTCACCCTCATGCAAACCGGCCACCAGCAGGCGGGGCGGCCGGCCATGGGTTCCTGGATCTCCTATGGTTTAGGCAGTGAGAATGAGCAGTTGCCGGCCTTTGTCGTTTTGGCTTCGGGGCAGGGGCAAGATCAACCGTTGCTCACCCGGTATTGGGGCAGTGGTTTCTTGCCCACCAACCATCAAGGCGTGGAGTTCCGTTCCGGGGCCGAACCCATCTTGTTCGTAAACAATCCGCAGGGAATTTCTCCGGAGATCCGCCGCCGGTTGATCGACAGCACCCGAGAGATCAATCGAGAGCACTTGCAAGCGGTGGGAGATCCTGAGATCGCCACCCGTATCGCCTCGTTTGAAATGGCCTACCGCATGCAGACCAGCGTGCCGGAGCTCATGGACATCTCGAAAGAGAATCGGGCCACGCTCGATATGTATGGGGCTGAACCAGGCAAGTCTTCGTATGCCAACAACTGCCTCTTGGCCCGACGGCTGGCTGAGCGCGGCGTCCGATTCATCCAGCTGTACCATCGGGGTTGGGACCATCACAACAACCTGCCAGCCGACATTGCCAAGACAGCCAAGACGGTGGATCAAGCCTCGGCAGCCCTGGTGCAGGATCTCCGCCAGCGGGGCCTGCTCGACGACACCTTGGTGATTTGGGGCGGCGAATTTGGCCGTACCCCGATGAACCAAGGGGACAGCTCCAATGGCAACTATGGCCGCGATCACCACATGAAAGCCTTTTCGTTGTGGATGGCGGGTGGCGGGGTCCGGGGCGGTACTACTTATGGGTCCACCGACGACTTCGGCTACAACACCGCTGAAAACCCCGTCCACGCCAACGATTTCCAGGCCACCGTGTTGCACCTACTAGGCATCGAGCACACCCGCTTCACCCACCGGTTCCAAGGTCGAGACTACCGCCTCACCGACGTCGGTGGCGAAGTGGTCCGAGGCATCCTAGCCTGAGTCAGTTTGGTATCGGCAGTATCGTAGCCGGAATGATGCAGTTGAGAGGAAAGTGTTGGAGCAGCCAGCAGAACCGATCCAATTGAATCGTCCCTGCTGAGGTTAATCGAACGACATGACAAACCGGCGACAATTTCTCCGCGGCCTGGGCATGGCATCGTTGGCTGCTACTTCTCTGGGAAGCTTGCCGGGGTGCATCACCGGAGCGGTCGGCGGATCGGCTTCTTTGTCGGAACTTTCCGTGGCCGAGATCCAGCGACGCATGGCCGCGGGTTCGCTCACCGCGGAGCGACTCACCAACCACTTCCTTCAGCGAATTCACCGACTCGACCGCAACGGCCCCCGTCTTAACTCGGTCATCGAGTTGAATCCCGAGGCCGTGGCCATGGCTCGAGCGCTGGATGCCGAACGGCGTACGAGGGGCCCGCGTGGCCCGCTCCATGGCGTGCCGGTGCTCATCAAGGACAACATCGACACTGGCGACCGCATGCAGACGACCGCGGGTTCGCTGGCGTTGGCCGGCTCCACAGCGCCCAAGGATGCGTTCATC
>JBDKKQ010000136.1:0-4523 GCA_039796015.1 Verrucomicrobiota bacterium | reverse complement strand
GTGATGGTGATCCTCGGAGGCATGGGGCGTCATGCCGGTGTGGTCTTTGCGGCGATCTTGTTGACCCTGCTCCCGGAGGGTCTCCGTGAATTGGGCAGTCGCTCGGTGCCCAATCCCTTCGGAGGCGCGGCCTGGTCGTTGGACTGGATCAAGGAAATGCGAATGATCCTCTACTCCCTGATGCTCATCGTGCTGATGTTAATGCGTCCGCAGGGATTGTTCCATCGGAGTGAACGTCGGAGGCGGGGCGCATGAGCACTTCCTTGCTGCAACTGACCAACGTGACCATTCGCTTTGGCGGCTTGACGGCCGTTTCTTCGGTTACGGCCGACGTTCGGGAAGGGGAGTTGGCCGGACTCATTGGTCCCAATGGAGCCGGCAAAACTACCCTCTTCAACCTAATCACCGGCGTGTATCAGCCCACTGAGGGAGGCATCGAGTTTGCGGGCGCGAGCACTGCGGGAGCCAAACCCTTTCACCTGACCGAGCGCGGGATCGCCCGGACCTTCCAGAACATCCGTCTCTTCCCCAGCTTGTCGGTCTCCGACAACGTTCGGGTGGCCTTCCACCGTCACCTGGAGCACCGGACCTGGCAGTCGTGGTTGCGCAGTGGGCGCTTCCACGCCGAGGAGGCCGAATTGCGAGAACGAACCCGTGAGTTGCTAAGCCTCTTTAATCTGGAGCGCGTCCGGGAGGCTCCGGCTAAAAGTCTCTCCTACGGGGACCAGCGGCGCCTGGAGATCGTTCGAGCGCTGGCCACAGGGCCCAGGCTGCTCCTGCTCGATGAACCGGCCGCGGGCATGAACCCGTCCGAGAAGGACGAGTTGATGCGGTTAATCCGTTTTGTGCGGGACCGCTTTCGCTTGGCCGTGCTGCTCGTGGAGCATGACATGAAGGTGGTGATGGGTATTTGCGAGCGCATCCATGTTCTGGAATATGGGCGGAAGATCGCCGAGGGGTCGCCCGAGAAAATTCGCGTCGACCCCAAGGTTATTGCCGCCTACCTGGGAGACTAGAAAACACCCAACCTTGCCGTTCCCGCCGTGCTAGAAGTCCACAATCTGAGTGTCCAATACGGTGCCATCACCGCCCTCCACGGCATCTCGTTAACGGTGCCGGCGGGCGGCATCGTGACCCTCATCGGCGGCAACGGTGCGGGCAAGACCACCACGCTTCGGGCCATTTCCGGCATGGTGAAGCCCACCTCGGGGCGGATCCTCTTTGATGGCCAAGACATCACGGGGTTGGCCCCGCATGAAATTGTTCGCCGGGGTCTGGCCCATTCGCCAGAAGGGCGACTGGTTTTTGCCAATCTGACGGTGATGGAAAACCTTCAGATGGGTGCCTACTTGCAGCGGGATTCTCAGTGGATTGCTTCGGAGCTCGGGTATGTTTTCGGCATGTTTCCTCGGCTTCGGGAGCGCCGCGAGCAGCACGCGGGCACCCTTTCCGGCGGAGAGCAGCAAATGTTGGCCATCGGCCGGGCGTTAATGAGTCGCCCGCGATTTCTCATGCTCGACGAGCCCTCCCTGGGCATCGCTCCGCTGTTGGTGAAGGAGATCTTTGCTCGGTTGGTCGAACTCAACCGCGAACGTTCGCTGCCTATCCTGCTCGTTGAGCAGAACGCCCACCTGGCCCTAGAGGTGAGCACCCATGGCTACGTCTTGGAGACAGGGCGGGTTCTCTTGTCCGACCGTTCGTCAGTCCTCCGCGACAGTCCTGAAGTGCGCAGCGCCTATTTGGGCGGCTGATGCCATCACTACGGGTAAAAGACAGGCCCCTTCGGCAGCGGTTGGGTGGGTGATGCCTCGTGGTTTCGAGAGGTTTTTTGGGTTTAATTCACATTTGTAAATGATTGGTGAAACCCCCGTTACATTTGCGGCGTCTGGCGCGATGAATGGGAGGGATTCCGAGAACAAGTTTACGAGGTGGGCGATATCAACCGATGCCGATCTGGGTCGTTCTGTGGGCATGTCTCTGGTGGATTGTCACTCCCTTAGCGGCTCTGGATCGGAAGTTCTGGGATGGAGGTAAGGTGCCCCGTAATCCGGTTCGAGGAACTTGGTCGCTGGAGGATGCGTTTCCCACCTTAGGGCCTCTACCAGGGACTCTCGGTTTTGCCGTCCCACCTGGCGAAACCAACCGGATCATCTTTCTGAACATGGGCGGCGTGGCTTACGAAGTGTCCCTGTCCAACAAACTATCCAGTCGGTTGTTTTTGGACCTCTCGGACCGTGTCTTCTTCGAACAGGAGTCTGGCCTGTTGGGAATGGCCTTCCATCCGAGGTTTCAAACCAATGGGTGGGTCTTCGTCTATTATTCCTCCAAAGAAGGCGCCGGTGGGTTGATTCAGTCCTTCAATCGACTCTCCCGCTTTACCGTCCCACCCGGGGGAGACGGGCGTCCGGATCCGGCCTCCGAAGTGGTCTTGTTTCATCAGGAAGATCCGGGGCCCAATCACAACGCCGGGTGTCTCGCCTTTGGCCCCGATGGGTATCTCTATTTGTCGGTGGGAGATGGCAGCCTGTGGTCCAATCGAGTGACCCAGCGCTTAGATGCAGGATTCTTTGGCGGGATACTTCGTCTCGATGTGGATCGCAAACCAGGGAACCTTCCGCCGAACCCAGGTTTTGAAGTTAATCCCAACGCCTATTCCGTGCCTGCCGACAATCCGTTTGTCGGAGCCCGTCAGTACGGAGTAGGGGATCAAGTGATCTGGACGGGCGAAAACCCTCAAACATTGCGTACCGAGTTTTATGCGTTGGGCATGCGAAACCCATGGCAGTTCAGCTTTGATTCCAAAACCGGTGAGCTGTGGTGCAACGATGTGGGCAATGGCTCCCGCGAAGAGGTCAATCGGATCCGCCCTGGGGCTAATTACGGGTGGCCTTGGTGGGAAGGTACCATTTCTACCACCGACCCGAAGGTTGAAGGCACCGCCTTGCCGGAGTTCGAGTACTCCCACTTTTCCGGCCGTACCGCCATCACCGGAAGTTATTTCTACCGGGGCTCGTTTTACCCAGAGTTGGATGGCGCGTATTTGTTCGCCGATTGGACCGGAGACATTGCGGTGCTGCGCCCCGGCGAACCCGGCGAACCGGAGGTTACCTGGATCGTGAACCTGCCTGGAGTGGTGGCTTTTGGTGCAGATCCTCGAGATGGCTCGCTGCTGCTCACTTCTGGTTCAGGGCGTATTTACCGACTAGTTCAACGCCCGGTGGTGGGAGAAGTTTGGCCTGAGAAGTTGTCTGAGACCGGGCTCTTCGAGAACTTGCCGTCTCTAACCCCACGGCCTGGTTTAGTGCCTTACGAAATCAACGCGCCTTTCTGGTCCGACCATGCCATTAAGCGGCGATGGTTCGCGCTCCCGGGCGACGACTCGATGATGACCTTTCGCCGCGAAGGAGCCTGGACCTTCCCGACCGGCACGGTCTGGGTGAAGCACTTTGATCGCCCTTACCGCCGTCCGAGCACGATGCTCTTTCCGATGGAGACTCGGATTTTGATCCAGACGACCAACGGGGTTTCTGGCGCGAGCTATCGATGGAATGATGAAGGAAACGAGGCAGATCTCGTTCCGGACGAAGGGTCCGATGCGATGTTCTATGCATGGACCCCGACCGAGTTAGTCACCCAGACCTGGCATTTTCCGGGTCGCAATGAGTGCTTGTCCTGTCACACATCGGTCAATGGTGGGCCTGCAGGTTTCAATACCGCCCAACTCAATCGACGGACCCGCGAGGGGGTGGCCCTCCTCTCTCAACTCGATGCCTGGTCGGTTGCCGGCTATTTCTCGGAACCCTTGGTTCGGACCCACCAAATGCCCGCACTGGTGAGCCCGACGGATGAGACCCAAACCCTGGAGCGCCGCGTTCGGGCTTATCTGGACGCCAACTGCGCCGCGTGCCACCAGCCCGGAGGGCTCACCCGCACGCCCTGGGATGCACGCATCGGAACGGCTCTCGATCAAATGGGGTTGATCGGGGTTCGGTCTTCGGTCTCCAGTGTGGATCTCGGTGAATTTCGAATCGACCCGGGGCATCCCGAGAACTCTTCCCTCTTCCGTCGAATTTCCACATTGGGTGCGTTTCACATGCCGCCCTTGGGCACGTCGGAAATGGATAATGAAGCTGTAGATTTGATCCGGCGCTGGATCGTCGAGGACTTGCCCCAGCGGCAGGGGTACGATCAATGGGCAGCCCGGTGGCTACCGCAACCCTGGGAGTCTCTCCGGTCGCAGTCGTTGGATCCGGATGCTGACGGACTCAACAACTTCACCGAATACCTGTTGAGGGAAGGACCGTTGAACCCGCAGCGCCGATGGAAACCATTGATAGCCCGCGAGGGTTCCCGGTTTGTTTTGCGATTCAATCGATGGGCCGGCCGTCACTTTGAAGTGCAGTGGGCTTCAGACATCACGCCTGCGGGCCGTTGGAGTCGCTTGGAGGTGGAGGAGAACGATCCTCGAGCAACGTTGTCGGACAGTGAGGCTTCCATCCCGTTGCCCGATGGGCCGACTCGGT
>JBDKKQ010000135.1:0-10459 GCA_039796015.1 Verrucomicrobiota bacterium | reverse complement strand
CTCGATCAGGCAGGTGAGGCGGCGGATTGCAGCCTTGAGGACGGGAATCGAAATGGGCTTCTCTTCGAGAATGAGCTCCGCAATTAAATCGTCCTTGTTGGAGACGGCGTCGATGAGTTCGGCCAAGGCCGCTTCCGCGCGATCCTTGTGAGCGGCAGGAATCTCGGTGACTTCGTACTTCAGGCCTTCGTTGGTGAGGTCGCCCTCGCCCCAAATGATGGCCTTCTGGTTGACCACGTCGATGACGCCGGCGAATTTGTCTTCAGCTCCGATGTTCAGGAAGATCGGGAACGCATAGGCGCCGAGCTTTTTGCGCATGTCGGCCAGCGCGTTATCAAAATTGGCACCAGTGCGGTCCATTTTGTTGACGAACGCGATCCGGGGCACTTTGTACTTGGTGGCTTGGCGCCAGACCGTCTCGGACTGGGGTTGGACACCGGCAACGCCGCAAAACACAGCGACCGCGCCGTCCAGAACACGCATGGAACGTTCGACTTCAGCGGTGAAGTCGACGTGTCCCGGTGTATCGATGATGTTAATCCGGTGAGCGAGACCTTCGAAGTTCTTGTAAAGGCCCTCGTCCTTCTTTTGGGTCCAGAAGGAGGTCACCGCCGCCGAGGTGATGGTGATGCCGCGCTCCTTTTCCTGTTCCATCCAGTCGGTGACAGTGTTGCCGTCATCGACGTCGCCGATCTTGTGGATCAGGCCTGTGTAGAAGAGAATTCGCTCGGTCGTTGTGGTCTTGCCCGCATCGATGTGGGCGCAAATACCAAAGTTACGAGTGCGCTCCAGTGGGTACTGGCGCAGCGGTGAATTAACGGTCGAGTTGATGGCCGCGGGATCGCTCATGGATGGGAAAGATCGTCGTTTAAGGAGATAAAAAACGCCCCGACTTGGCATCGGGGCGTCATATTAAGGAATAGCCTACCAGCGGAAGTGCGCGAAAGCCTTGTTAGCCTGGGCCATTTTATGCACGTCGTCGCGCTTGCGGATTGCGTTACCTTGTCCTTGATAAGCCTCAAGGAGCTCGGTGGCAAGAGCCTGTTTCATGGGAATGCCCTTGCGGCTATCGGCATACCCGACGATCCAACGCATGGCGAGGGAGGTCTGGCGATCCGGGGTGACTTCCATGGGGACCTGATAGGTGGCACCACCGACTCGGCGGGCCTTGGTCTCGATGCGGGGTTTGGCGTTGTCGATCGCGCGCTGAACGATTTCCAAGGGATCAACTCCCGGGGTCTTCTCAGCGAGAGCCTCGATGGCTCCGTAGACGATGCGGCGGGCAACGTTCTTTTGGCCGCTGAACATCACGGTGTTCACGAGGCGACCTACAAGGACGCTGTTGTACTTGGCGTCCGCAATGACGGAACGCTTAATGGCTTGACGACGACGGGACATACAGAGATCGGAAAGGGAGTTGGTTGCTGCTAGTGGGCCGCGGCGTTATTTCTTCTTGGCTGCGGCTCCGGCTTTCGGGCGCTTGACGCCGTACTTGGAGCGGCTGACACGGCGCTTCTCGACGCCAGAGGCGTCCAAGGTGCCGCGGACAATGTGGTAGCGGACACCGGGAAGATCTTTCACGCGGCCGCCGCGAACGAGAACGATCGAGTGCTCCTGAAGGTTGTGTCCCTCGTCAGGAATGTAGGCGATCACTTCGAAGCCGTTGGTAAGCCGAACCTTGGCTACCTTCCGCATAGCGGAGTTCGGCTTTTTGGGCGTGCGGGTCATGACCTGCAAGCACACGCCGCGACGGAATGGCGCGTTTTCCAAGGCCGGAGACTTGGACTTGTAGATGATCTTGGTGCGGCCCTTGCGGACCAACTGGTTAATCGTAGGCATCGATGCCGAAAGGTTATCGCCTCCGTCAAAAGCGACGGAAACGGGAGCGCGGACCTTAACAACGGAGCGAGGGCGTGCAATACGTTTTTTGTGAAAAGTGGAAGATTGTGAATTGGAGGGGTGAGGTTTTCACGGTTGGAGAGCCTGGGTAGTGGGGGGGTGATATTCGATCCGCACGAGCTGGGTATCTTTGTTGCCGACCCAGGCACTGCCGTTTTCTAGCACATAAAGGCACCCATCTTGGCCTATTTCGAGGTCCATGGGCCGCATAAAGGTCATACCGGGGCAAAATCGCTCCATTCGGAGCTTGCCTTCTGGGGTTTTTGCAATTTTGTGATCCTCATCCAAATGCACCGCAAGGATCCAGTTCCGGGACCATTCGTAGATGAAAAGAGTTCGATCAAATTCTTTGGGCAGCTTGTGGGGAGAGGACGAGCGCTTATCAAATCGGTAGACTGGGCCTGCACAGGCGGTGCGACCTCCGTTGCGAACCTCAGGGAAACGGGTGGAGGCTCCGTAGGGATACCAGATGAACGCGGGTTGGGCTGGAGGGAGTTCAGAGGGGCCGGTGTTTAATCGCGACGGGTTAATGGGATGGGCGGGATCCCAGGGTTCCCCATGCTGGCGCGTCTCGAAGTCGTAGCGGTGGTAGGGGCGGTTGTCTCCGGCGAAGAAGGGCCATCCAAAGTTTCCGGCTGCGCGGGCCTGATTGATTTCATCAAACCCGGCGGGGCCGCGCTTGTCGTTCGGGCCGCCGGCGTCGGGCCCCACTTCGCCCCAGTAAAGGTGCCCTGTGGTCTTGTCGACGCTGATACGGAAGGGGTTGCGGTTGCCCATGACGTAAATTTCAGGGCGGGTTTTGGGCGTTCCGGGCGGAAAGAGATTTCCTTTGGGAATGGTGACGGTGCCGTTGGACTCGGGATGGATACGCAGGATTTTGCCTCGAAGATCGTTGGCGTTGGCGGCGGATTTTTGAGCGTTCCAAGGTTCGCGGTCCGGGCGTTCGTCGATGGGGCTGTAGCCGTCGGATTCGCCAGGGTGTGTGTTGTCGCCGGTGGCGGCGTACAAGTTGCCCGAGGCGTCAAAGGCGAGGGATCCGGCCGAATGGCAGCATTGGTCGCGCTGCGTTTGGATGCGCAGGAGAATTTTTTCGCTGGCCATGTCCAGCGCACCGTCGCGGAGGGTGAAGCGGGAGACTCGGTTGTCGCCGGTCTTGTGTTTGGTGTCGTTGGTGTGGGTTTGTGGGTCGGAGTAGAAAAGGTAGATCCATGAGTTCTTGGCGAACTTGGGATCCAACGCGATGCCCAGCAGACCATCTTCCAATTCCGTGAACACTTTGAGTGTACCGGCGATGGTTGAGGTTTGGGTGGTTGGGCTCCACACCTTCAAAAGGCCGCTGCGCTCAATGAAGAAGACCCGCCCGTCTGGGGCCACGGCGATCTCCATGGGGTTGACCACGGTGTCTTCAACTTGGCCGTCGCCGTCTTGGTCGCGGTCGGTGTCGAGAATGACTTTGTGGAAGGCTCCGTCGATTTGCGGTCCGGAAGGCTTCGGGCTGGGTTTAGGATCGGCCGCCAGCGCAGCGAGGCAGGCGCCGAGACCAAGAGTGGTGGCCGTTGTCAGTGTCAGGTGTCGGAAAGGGGACAGCGTGAGGGACATGCCTGACAGTCCATCGCAGTCCCGGCCCGGCGAAAGTCTTTTTCGCTGGCAACACGGTTACCGTCGGCAGGGAGCAGTTCAGGGTGCCCAGCGTTCGCGGTGGCCACATTGGGCCTCATGCCGGAGTGCATGGTCGATGAGTGTGAGAGCTGTCATGGCCTCGACCATCGGAACGGCCCGGGGCAGCACACAGGGATCGTGGCGGCCGCGTCCGCGCAGCGTGGTGTTCTGTAGGTGCACATCCACCGTGTCCTGCTCGTGCATCACCGTGGCCACAGGCTTGAAGGCCACCCGGAAGTGGATGGTGGCCCCATTGGAGATGCCTCCCTGGATGCCGCCGGACCGGTTGGAGGTGGTGAGGATCTTGCCGTCGACGTTGCGGAAGGCGTCGTTGTGCTGCAGGCCAGTGAGGAGGATTCCATCGAACCCTGAGCCGATTTCGAAGCCCTTGGTGGCCGGCAGGGACATCATGCCCTTGGCGAGATCAGCCTCTAGGCGGTCAAAGACGGGGTCTCCCCAACCCACAGGAACGTTCCGGGCCACGCCAAGGACCACTCCGCCGACGCTGTCGCCCTGAGCGCGTCGTTCTTCGATGAGTTGGATCATCGCAGGGGCCGCAGCGGCATCCGGGCAGCGGAGAATGTTGGATTCGACGGCTTCAGCGGTGAAGGTTTCAGGGTCGACGATCGACTTGAGGTGCTGGACTTGGGTCACGCAGGCCAACACTTCGACGCCCCAGAATTCGCGCAGGAGTTTCTTTGCGATGGCGCCGGCGGCCACACGGCCAATCGTTTCGCGGGCGGAAGTGCGTCCGCCACCGGGCCAGGCACGATGACCGTATTTGACGTGGTAGGTGTAATCGGCGTGGGACGGGCGGAACTTCTCGGCCATTTCGTTGTAGGCCTCGGAGCGGAAGTCCTCGTTCTTGACCCACATAGAAATGGGGGTGCCCAGTGTGAGTCCTTCGAAGGTGCCGGAGAGGATCTTAACCGTGTCGGTTTCTTTGCGGGGCGTAACGATGGAAGACTGACCTGGGCGACGGCGGTCCAAGTCGGGCTGGATGTCCGCTTCGGTCAGAGGCAGACGGGGAGGGCAGCCATCGACGACCACCCCGACGCCGCCGCCATGCGATTCGCCCCAGGTGGTGATGCGGAAGAGTTGTCCAAACGTGTTGCCCATGACGCTGGGTATTTTGGGGGCAATGGTCCGGTGGGAGAAAGATCAAAGGAGGCCCTGTCGTAGGTTCCAGCTTCCGAAGCCGGCCCAGGCGGTCTGGAAAATCGGTGTACCGATGGTGGGTTCAGCAGGGGTTGCTCGTTGTCGAAAGGTGTTAAAAATATCTGAAGCGCCAAAAAGGATGTAAAAAGAACAAACTGTTTTAAAAACTCACCCATTAGTTAGGCTCGCTGCGTGATGAGTTTCCGAGGATGGGTTATTTTGGTGGCCAACGGCTTGGGCTTTTTGGGAGCACTCACCGGTTGGGGTTCGGAGCCGGACAAGAGTCAATATAACCTCTTCAACCCAGTGCCTCGAGAGGCGATGCGTCCTTTGATCACCGATCGCCCCAGTTTGACCGAAGGACCGTACACGGTGGATGCCGGTCACTTTCAGGTGGAGTCAGATATCGGCACCTGGACGCACGACACCGATGCCTCTGGGGTTGTGTCCGAAATGACCAAATTGGCCTCGGTCAACCTGAAGACAGGCCTCCTGCCTTCGTTGGATCTTCACCTAATACTCGACAGTTATGTGCGAACTCGCACCGAGGACCGCGCGGCGGGGATTTCAGGTCGAGCATCAGGTTTGGGAGATCTGACCGTACGCTTGAAGAAAAACTTCTGGGGCAACGATTCTGGATCCTCTGCTTTCGGGGTAATCCCTTACTTCAAGGTGCCCACCGCGGGGCGGGGTATTGGCAACGGGTCCGTGGAGGGTGGATTGCTATTTCCCTTGGCCGTGAGGCTTCCGGGAGAATTTGATCTGGGACTTCAGACGCGATTGGATTGTCTGCGCAACGACGGGCGTTCTGGGCATCATTTGGAGTCGGTCAACTCGGTGGTGGTAGGGCATTCGATTGTGGGCCCGCTTTCGGGTTATGTGGAGTTCTTCACGATCCACCCTTTTGAATCGAATTCCCCATGGCAGGGGTTGGTAGACTGCGGGCTTACTTATTTGCTCACCGAGGACATACAATTGGATGCGGGTTGCAACTTTGGCGTCACCGCGTCGGCCCCGGATTACAATCCGTTCCTGGGTTTGTCGTGGCGTTTCTGACGGATTGAAGGGACCTCTCGTTGACAAGCTTTAGGGTACTTGCTGCGATCGTCGGTACCGTCCCATGAATACCTCCAAGACCCTCCGATCCGGCCGTTGCCTGGCTCTGGCTCTGGCCCTCCTTACCTGTGCGGCTCAAGCCGACTCGTTTAAGCTGGAACCAGGATTTCTTTCTCTCGTTGCCGGCAAGGACCTGACGGGTTGGAAGTACAAGCCCTCCGAGAGTTTTGACGGAAAGGTTGAAGCCAGTGATGGGCGCTATACGGCCAAGGACGGGCAGATCGTGGTTAATGATTACACTGCGGCCAAGGGACCGCACCTGCGCCAATTGTGGACCCAGAAGGAATTTCCGAAGGACTTCATTCTTCGCCTGGAGTTTCGCGCCTCGGTGAACGCCGACAGCGGGATCTTTTTGCGCGGGCCGCAGTTGCAGTGCCGCGATTACTTGGTGGCCGGCCCGTACAAGGCTCTCAAGAAGTACAAGCCGCAGGACTGGAACCAGATTGAGGTGGTGGTGAAGGACAATGTCGCTCATTGCACCTGCAATGGTGAGGTGCTCGAGGCTGCGCTCAAGTTGCCAGAGACCGGCCCCATTGGTTTGGAAGCCGATCACGGCCAGATGGAGTACCGTCGGATCCGAGTCAAGGAAGTGACCTCGAAGTAGTCCCAAGGAAAGCCTTCCTCGCCGGAACGATTCAGTTAAGACGAACCTTCCGGCGTAGGCCGTCCGGAATAGGCCCAGGCGGAGTCACGCCGGGCCGAAGAACTCGGTCGGACGATACGATGGCGGTGGGTTTTTCCCTGTTTCCTCCGGCATCGCCTCAGCGCAAGATTGCCGTGTGACGCGACGGTCCCTTCTAGGTCGTCTGGCACGGCAGTTGCCGGCCGGAGAATTAGTTTTCACTCCCGAAGCTTTGGCTGCCCATGCGGGCGACAAGTGGTTTGCCTCCCACCTGCCCGAGGCGGTGGCTCTGCCGGGTTCGGTGGAGTCGGTGTCACGAATCCTCGCCTTCGCCTCGAAGCACCAGATTCCGGTGACACCACGCGGGGCGGGGCATGGCTATGTGGGCGGGTGTGTTCCTGTGCACGGCGGCATCGCCCTTTCTGTGGCGGGAATGAATCGAGTGCTAGAAATTAGCGCGGTGGATTTTGTGGCGGTGGTCCAACCCGGTGTGGTGACCGCCTCACTGCAAGAGGCTGTCGAGCGTCAGGGGCTTTATTATCCGCCAGATCCGGCCAGTCGCGCTGATTGCTCCATCGGGGGCAACATCGCCACCAATGCCGGGGGGCCGCGATGCCTCAAGTACGGGGTGACCCGGGATTATGTCATGGCACTCCAGGTGGTGTTGGCCGATGGAACGGTGACCCGACTGGGTGGTCGAACTCACAAGAACAAGACGGGCTTCGATTTGCACCGCCTCTTTGTCGGGAGTGAAGGAATGCTCGGGGTGGTCACCGAGGCGACCTTGAAACTACTGCCGCTTCCGGCCTACCGGGCCTGCGTCGGGGTCGGGTTTTCTGACATGAAGACGGCAGCCAAGGCCATTCGAGCTCTCTTTGCTGCCCGGTTCCTGCCGAGTGCTCTGGAACTGGCCGACGGCTTCACGGTCGATGCGGCCCGGCGTCGGACCGGATCCAAACTCCTGAAGGGCGCGGGTGCTTTGATGATTGTTGAGTTGGATGGTCGGGAGCGGGCTGTTCGCTCCGAAATCACTGAACTCAGCCGACTGCTTTCGGAGTTCCAGCCCACCTTTATCCAACGGGGTTTGGGGCCGGAAGGGTGTGAGCGTTTCTGGAAGTTACGCCGGGAGTTCAGCTACTCGCTGCGGGACACGGGATTGACCAAGCTCAATGAAGATGTGGTGGTGCCGCGGGGATCGCTGGAAGCCTTGTTCCAACTCGGTGCGTCACTCCAGAAAAAGCACGGCATTCAGGTGGCCTGCTTCGGGCATGCCGGAGACGGGAACATTCATGTGAACCTGATGCTCGATGAATCGGTTCCAGCACAGCGCGAGGCGAGCGACCGGGCCCTCGATGAGTTGTTTCAGGGTGTTGTCGCGCTGGGTGGCAGCATCACGGGTGAGCACGGGGTGGGTTTGTCCAAAAAACCGTGGTGGAACATCGCTGTCTCCTCCGAATCGGATGCGCTCCATCGGCGCGTAAAGGTCGCCCTCGATCCGGCCGGTATTCTCAATCCGGGGAAGTTTTTGGGCTGATCCCCCGACATGGATCAAGAGGCGGCCCACGAATTTCCGGCTGTGCAGTGGGGTCTCCGTTCGGGATTCGTACATGGCCAAACAGTGAAGGGCTACAGGCGGGGGTTCATTTGCATCATCAGTCGACGTTGCAAATCCTCAGCCGGGTTGATGCCGCTGAGTTTGAGCTTGGTGTGCAAGGCTGCCACTTCGATGACCCGGGCGATGTCACGACCCGGCCGCACGGGGAGGTCCATGTGTGGGATATCGATTCCGAGGAATTTCGCATACCCTTGATCCAAACCCAGACGGTCTATCTCGCCGGCTTTTTCCCAGACCTTCAGCGTGACTGCCAAATCGACACGCTTTTCGGCGCGGATGGCAGCGACGCCGAACAACGCGGCGACATCGATGATCCCGATGCCGCGCACCTCCATGAGGTTGCGGGTGATTGTCTTGCCGGTGCCGAAGAGTTCTTTGCCGTCGGCCACCGTGAGGCAGACGATGTCGTCACAAACGAGGCTGTGGCCGCGCTCCAGCAACCCGAGCACCGCCTCGCTTTTGCCGATTCCGCTCTCGCCCTGGATGATCACACCAATGCCTTGGATATCGACCATGCAGCCATGAATCTGGGTCCGAGGGGCAAACAGTTGCTCCAGCGCCAATGTGGCCTGGCTGATGAACTTCATGGTCACCAGTCCCGTCTGGAACACCGGTACGCCGCGGTCGTCAGCGGCGGCGAGGAACTCCGGTTCCGGACGGATACCACGGCAGAGCACCACGCAAGGGATCTTGTAGCGAAAGAGTTCGTTGTAGCGCTGCCGGCGGAGTTCCGGCTCCATGGATCGAAGGTAGGAAGTCTCTACGGCTCCGAGCACTTGCACCCGTTTGTTGGCGAAGTAGCGGCGGAAACCGGCCAGTGCCAGACCGGGACGATTGACGGTGGGCTCTTGAATGAGCCGATTGAGGGAGTTGGCCCCAGTCAGCAATTTCAATCCCAGCGGTCCCGCGTGGTCGGTGTAGAATTTCTCAACGGTGACGTTGGACGGCTTTACGGGCGTGGCCTTGGGGGATTTCACATGTTGAAGTCGGGGCCCAGGTAGATGTCCCGAGCCTTCGAATCGTTGACTAAGAATTCGGCGGTGCCCTCCACCAAAACCTTGCCCTGATGGATCACATAGGCCCTGTCTACCAACCGGAGGGTTTCCCGGACATTGTGATCGGTGATGAGGATTCCCAATCCGCGATCGCGAAGTCGCCGAACGATTTTTTGCACCTCGTAAACTGCGATCGGGTCGATGCCGGCAAAGGGTTCATCGAGCAACAACAGTCGGGGTGAGGTCACCAGTGCACGGGTGATTTCGAGGCGGCGCTTTTCGCCACCACTCAACTGGTAGGCATAGCTCTTGGCAAGGCGGGCGAGATCTAGTTCGTCCAGCAGGTAAGCCAGCCGCGATTGGCGCTCGCTGGCAGAACCTTCGCACGTTTCCAGGATGGCCAGCAGGTTCTGCTCGACGGTCAATTTTCGGAACACGCTGGGCTCTTGTGTGAGATAGCCAATTCCCAGACGCGCCCGTTGATGCATGGGTAAGCGGGTGATGTCTATACCGCGGAACTGAACCGAACCCGCATCGGGGCGGACCAGCCCCACGGTCATGTTGAAGGAGGTTGTTTTGCCGGCACCGTTGGGGCCAAGAAGACCCACGATTTCGCCTGCACCCACATGGATCGAAACACCATCGACCACTCGACGTCCCGAGTAAGCCTTGGCTAGGCCCTCGACCGACAGCAGAGGCGTCGTATCTTGAGAGACCACCGGAGCGGCGGTCTTGGCGGCGGTCTTTGCCGTGGTCTTGGCTGCGGTGGCCATGGTCAGCGGGACTTGGACGAGTTGGTGCCCCGATTAAAGAGTGTCGAACCCTTGAGGATGTCTGCCTTGAGCTCGATCCGGTAGGAACCTCGATTGCGCATGGTCCGGGACTTCAGGTCGTAGATGAGTGCTTCGGTTCCAATCATGACGCCGGAGGCCGTCTCGATTCGGGGGTCTCCCGTCAAAATAAGAATCTCCTGCTGCGAGCCGTATTCGGCCTGCTTGCCGAAGGCCCGTACGACATTAGTCGAGCCGTTGGCTCCGGGTTGGAACAGTTCGATAACCACATTGCCGGAGGCGATGAGCGATTGGAGTTTTCCGCCGGTGGGAAGGGGGCCCGCCGTTCCGGATGCTTTATCCTGAGGCAGAGCCGCGCGGAGGTCGTCGCAGGTGATTTGCAAAACACCGGGGGACTCCACTCGGACATGATCCCAAAGATGGTAAACGCCTTTTTCGAGTTCCAGCACGCAGTTGGTGGCGGACAGCAGGATCTTGTCTTGCTGCTGTGCCTGTGCTGAACCGGAGACCAGGGTCAGTAACAGGGCGAGGAGTGGGAAGAGGACGCTGCGGATCATGGGGAAGCGGGTTTGGGCTGGAAGAGACGCGTGCGCAGTTCGATTTG
>JBDKKQ010000134.1:0-3584 GCA_039796015.1 Verrucomicrobiota bacterium | reverse complement strand
CAAAGCCCCGTAAACATTGGTCTGTCCCGATAGCTCAAATGGATAGAGCTACCGTTTCCTAAACGGTTGATCCAGGTTCAATTCCTGGTCGGGACACCACTTCAAAACCCAGTTTTCATTGGGTTTTTCGTTTCGTCCGGTTTCCGAGGAGGCCAACTTCCACTGCTCTTTCCTCCAATTTTCCTCCAACTGAAGCTCGAATGGAGACCGGTCCTGCTCATTTCAAGTCTGAAGCCAAACCGGCCAAAAGCCGGATTAGTTGCCACGCCCTCAGAGTGCCGAAGATTCTAGAAAAAGACGGATTTGTTTTCTTTTTCTACAGCAACGACGATGCCCCGATTGACATCCATGTCCGCCGCGGAGGTGGAGAGGCGGTGTTCGATTTGGACAACGATGTCGAGTTGCGGGAATCGCAAGGGATGAAGTTGAGTGATATCGCGAAGGCCGAGGCGATTGCGACCGAGTACAAACAACTGATGATCAAGAAATGGCATGAGCCCCTTGACCGATAGAGCTCAATCCGTGGCGCACTGGAACGGCATGATCGTGCTGACGATGCGCAGCGGATCGGAGGTCCGATTTCCGGTGGCCCTCAACCCACGACTGGCACACGGGACACCTCAGGAGTTGGCCAATATAGAACTTTCACCGTTCGGTTTGCACTGGCCCGATTTGGACGAGGACCTGTCAATCCGCGGCATATTGGCCGGAGACTACGGGCAGTCGGCGGCGGTCAGACTCTGAAGACGCTTTCAAGCGCTCAAGCTCGGCTACGCCTTCACTGATCAGAAAACCCTTCCCTGTTTTCGCAAATATCGGTTGCTTCGCGATCGATGCCGCTGGCCGCTACGTCCAGCGTGAGGTCTTCCCACTCTGGGCCGTCGGCCTTCGGTTCGATGCCGTTCAACCGCAGGAACACGAGGCATGCGCCCAGCGCCGCTCGCTGGTTCTCGCCGATGAGCGGACGGTTCTTGCACAAGTAGAACAGGTAGGCCGCCGCCATTGGCCGATGATGTCACACAAGCGGTCTTCCTCGTGCTGGCCCGGAAGGCCCGATCACCAATTCGGTGAAGTAGCCCTGAGCCATTCGATGCGAAGACATCGGACAAAAACAGGCTGTTACCTGTCGTCAACACAGCGTCCTGAAAACAGCATTTGGTCGGTCATATAACCATCAATTGGACGGTCATATAACCATCAATTGGACGGTTGTATAACAATCAATTGGACGGTTGTATAACCAGCAATTGGACGGTTTTGTAACCATCAATTGGACGCTTGCTTAGTCAGCATTTGGACGATCAACTGCCCACCAAATGGACGCCAAATTTTTACCGCGCGGACTCGCGCCGGCCGTACGTGCTGCGCTCGCAGACACACCGGTGGTGTGCCTGCTGGGTCCGCGCCAGTGCGGCAAGACGACACTCGTCCAAACACTCGCCCCAGGTCATGGTTACGCCACCCTCGACGATGAGGACGCCTTGACCTTTGCCCAGTCGGATCCCAATGGATTTCTGGCGGCATTGCCCGACCCCGTGATCATCGACGAGATCCAGCGCGCACCCGAGCTGTTGCGCGCAATCAAGCTTTCCGTGGACCGGAACCGCAGGCCTGGTCGCTTCCTTCTCACCGGTTCCGCCAATTTGCTGCTGCTCCTCCGACTGGGCGAATCGCTGGCCGGGCGCATGGCGATCGTCGATCTGCAGCCGCTAACCGCGTCCGAGCAAGAACGTGCCCCAGGTCGGTTTCTATCGACTTGGCTTGCCGGCCGCCTCAAGCCGGCACTCGCTGCATCACCGGAGCCAGCCGCCGCCCTGACCCTCGCCGCACGTGTGATTGCGGGTGGGTTTCCTGAACCAGCAACCCGCAGTCCGGCCCGTGCACGCGCATGGCACCGTGACTACGTGCGCGCCTTGCTCGAGCGTGACGTGAACGACGTGGCCCGAATCAGGGAGCCACGCGATCTCACCCGCCTGCTCTCGTTGTTGGCGCTGCGCACCGGCGAGTTGTTGAATATTTCAACCATCAGCAACGAACTCGATATTCAGCGCGACACCGTGGAAAACCACCTCGCCGCCTGCGAACGGCTCTACTTGGTGCGCCGCCTACAGCCTTGGCATCGCCACGCCGCCAAGCGGCTCATCAAGACGCCTAAGCTGCACTTCGTTGACAGCGGCCTTGCCGCCACGTTCGCCAACCTTGCTGTCGAGGACTGGCATGACCAACGGGACCGCTTCGGCCACCTGCTGGAAACCTTCGTCCTCCAGCAACTGACGGCCCAGGCTGGCTGGACCGATCCAGACCTGAATTTCTGGCATTATCGGGACAAAGATCAGGTGGAAGTGGATTTCGTCATCACTCGCGGACAGCGCACATGGGGTGTGGAAGTAAAAGCCACTGCAACCCCGACCCATGCCGACATTTCCGGCCTACGGCGCCTTGCCGAGCAGTGTGGTGACGATTTCGCGGGTGGCGTACTGATCCACGCGGGCGCCCATTTGACCACACTCGGTGATCCACGGTTTCTGGCCGTGCCTCTGGCGAAACTGTGGGAGATGTAATTCACCCTTGTGTCAGTGATGCTGCAAAAACCACCGCTCGAGGAGGCCAGGATTTCAGCGGCTGGAGTGAAGGAGCACGGCAACGGCGGACGCCGCGCCGGACACCACGGCCAGCAGGCCAGTCCATCGGAAGAGTCTCATCGAGTGGCAGTTTTCACCGCGGACGGTCGTGTGCAACCTCAGTGACAGAGGATTGATCGCCCACTCGCCAGTA
Organism: Verrucomicrobiota bacterium; assembly: GCA_039796015.1. Classification (GTDB taxonomy): domain Bacteria; phylum Verrucomicrobiota; class Verrucomicrobiia; order Limisphaerales; family UBA9464; genus SXXZ01. Next base: position 809 of record JBDKKQ010000134.1, on the reverse strand, counting down.
TTCATCCCTGCTCGTCGCGGCCGTCAGTGCCATTCGTTCCTCTCAATCGATTGGCTTCGATGGTTCGCAAACGAACCTGTCATTTCGCTTTTCAGCGATGAGTTACCCTCCCATCTTGGCCTCACAATGAAGACTGCGCTGTTTGTGTTATGTGCCCTCTCGCTTGCCCTGACATCCCTGCGCGCGGCCAATGATCCAGCGCTCTGGAGAAGCGCCGATGATGCCCGCGTCCAGGCCATGATTTCCGGTGACGCAAGCAAGCTGGCCGAGACTTTTTCGGACGAACTCTTGTACGTCCACTCCAATGGCAAGCCCGACACCAAGGCTTCATTCACCGAGGCGCTCGTGTCCGGTAAATCCAAGTACAACTCCATCACCTACGAACTGCGCGAATTCCGTGAAGTGGCCCCTGGGCTTGTCCTGATGAACGGCCGTTGCCGGTTGAATCTCGGTAAGGCTGCTCCCTTTACCGAAGCTCACCTTTCCTTCCTCGCCGCTTACCGACTCGAAAAGGGTGTTTGGCGATTCCTCGCCTGGCAGTCCTGCAAACTGCCGGAGCCCGAGGCCGCAAAGAAACCCTGAGACCGGAAAGCTCTGGTACTGATGCGTCGTCGCTCCTGACCCTGACCACTCCCAAGCCGAGCTCCGGTTCCGGGTCTTAGGTCGCACCGACGCCGGCCGACCTCTCCACCTCAATTTCACCCTCCGCACCAGTAAACTGCGGATCATCTCCGCCCGACCCATGAACCGCAAAGAAAGGACCGTTTATGAAACCTACCAACGCTAAAGTCGGTCTCTCCGCCGCGGTG
>JBDKKQ010000133.1:0-2830 GCA_039796015.1 Verrucomicrobiota bacterium | reverse complement strand
ACTCCAGCACCCGGTACGGAGCGGTTTCATATCCGGCCCGGATCACCTGACAACCCCCGGCCGCCACCAAGATCACGGCCAACAGCGCCGCCGAAGAAAGAGCAATCCACTGGGTCTTCATGGCTCTGATCTTCAACGGGGATCGGTCAAACGCAACTGCGACCCGATCCGTTGCGATTCCTCCCCCGCTCTTTGACAGGCCTGATTCAGGCCAACACCGCGCGAATCACCTCTCCGTGGACATCGGTCAAACGCCGATTAGCCCCCTGGTGAAGGACATTCAGTCGCTCGTGGTTCAAACCCAACAAGTGCAATGCCGTGGCGTGGAAATCATAGGTGGTGGTGATGTCACGGGCCGCCTTCCAAGACCACTCATCGCTTTGGCCATACGACACTCCGGGGCGCACCCCCGCCCCAGCCATCCAACCGACGAAGGTCCCACCATTGTGATCCCGACCTTCGCTGCTTTGGGCAAACGGCATCCGTCCAAATTCCGTGTTCCACAAGACCAAGGTGTCTTCGAGCAGCCCGCAGGATCTGAGGTCCTGAAGAAGTCCGGCAATCGGAAGATCTGTCGACGCGCACATGGGCGGGAGTTCCTTAGCCATATTTGCATGGTTGTCCCAATTGCCCGTGGGCCCACCGGTACCACTCCAAACTTGAACGAAGCGGACCCCGCGCTCCACCAACCGACGGGCCATCAGGCAGCGGCGACCAAACTCCTCAGATTCAGGGCGATCCATACCATAAAGCCGGCGAGTGGCCGGACTTTCTACGCTCAAATCGAAGGCCTCCGGCGCACTCAATTGCATGCGGGCAGCCAACTCGTAGGCTTGGATTCGAGCTTCTAAACGCGGATCGGAATCGTTGGCCTCGAGGTGCCGGCGATTCCACTGCTGCAGCAAGGTCAACCCTTCGCGACTGGCCTCCGGCGTGACGCTCAGGGCAGAGGCGGGTGGCTTCAGATAAGCCATCGGGGACGGGTTGCCCGCATGAATAAGGGTTCCCTGATAAGCCACAGGCAGAAATCCCGCCGAGAAATTGCCCCGCTGATTGTACGGGAGCCCTTTGGTGTCTGGCAGCACCACGAAGCCCGGAAGGTTGTCGGCCTCGCTGCCCAGGGCATAGCCGACCCAGGCCCCAAACGCGGGAAATCCGGGCAACAAAGACCCGGTGTTCATGAGGTAACTGGCCGGCCCGTGGACATTGGTCCGAGACTGCATGGCCATCAGGAAGGCGATGTCATCCACGCATCGGGCCAGGTTCGGCATTAGGTCGCTGACCCAACGCCCACTCTGGCCGTGCTGCCGCAGAGGCACCGGCGGTTTGAGCACCTTACCCGGTTCACTCGTTGGGGCCTCGATTCGCACACTAGAACCAGGATCGAAGGGTTGACCGGCCCGACGGAACAACTCCGGTTTGTGATCAAAGAGGTCCATCTGGCTGGCCCCGCCATTCATGAACAATTGGATCACCCGCTTGGCTCGCGGCCGGTGGTGCGGACGATGCCCCGCGGCTTGAGGATCCAGGCGGGAAGCGTTGTCGCTGGCCAAGAGTTGGCCCAAAGCAACACTTCCAAAACCAGCCCCCAACCGACTAACAAAGTCGCGCCGAGAAACCCCGGGGCCCAGATTCAATCCAGTGGTGTTCATGGCAGGAACAGAAACTCGTTGCTGTTGAAGAGCAGCCGACAGGCGTTGGCCAAACCGTGTTGTTGCGCGTAGCGAGCCAGCGACTCCCTTTCAGAGGACGTGGGTGGGCGACCCCAAACCCAGCCAACGGCCTCCTCCCAGGGAATCTCACCTCCGACCCCGATTTCTTTGCCACGGGCCTCCAGAGCCCGAGCCCAGTGCTCCGCCTGACGAATGGAAAAGTCATGATTCCACAAGGCCAGCGCCTGCTGGAGGGTCACCGAGTTGTCCCGAGCGGGCACCAGTTGATCACCCGCCGGACAGTCCAGCGCCTCCATCCAGGGATCGGGCAACGTCCGGAACAAAAAGCGGTGCACGCTGCGTCGCCGACCCTCAGGCGCATCCGAATCAAATCGCGTGTAGTCCACCCGGGGTGTCACATGAATGCCCGGCTTCAGATCAAATTGACGGTCACCCGGCCCGCCCATCCTCAAGTCCAGTCGCCCACTAATGAGCAGCATCCCGTCCCGGACACATTCGGCATCCAACCGAGTTCGATTCATCCGGCTGAGCCACTGATTCTCCCCATCGGAGGCTGCCGCGACCTCTGTGCCCACGGCGCCTTTCTGACTGCTCTGACGGTAGGTCGCGCTGGTGAGCAGCAAGCGGTGCAACGCCTTGAAAGAACCGTGGGCCTCATCCCGAAACCATACGGCCAACCAATCGAGCAACTCCGGGTGGGACGGCGCGGCGCCCATGCGACCAAAGTCGTTGGGAGTATTCACCAAACCGCGCCCGAAATGGTGGAGCCAGACCCGATTGACGATGGAGCGCCAGGTTAACGGATTGTCTCGATGGGACAGCCAACGGGCCAGCGCCGCACGCCGATCCCCTTCCTCGGAACCCTCTGACACCGCAAACCGGGAGGGCAGGCCTGCGATGCACGACAAGGTCCCCGGACCCACCTCTTCGCGGGGTTGGGTAATTTCGCCCCGGTTCAAGCGGTGGATCGTCCGAGGCCGCAAGGACGGTTTGAGTCCCCCGTCGGGTTCAAAATTACTTGCGGCGGCATAGACCTTCGACGGCTCGGGCAACGTGGCCAATTGCTCCCGAAGACGCTCCCGTAAAACGAAGGTCGCCACCAAGCGCTGTTGATCCCGGGTCCACTCCTTGGGCGAGTGCTCGAGGATCGAGTCGAT
>JBDKKQ010000132.1:0-6131 GCA_039796015.1 Verrucomicrobiota bacterium | reverse complement strand
GCGCGGAACTCAACCTTCCCGACCAGATCCATCCCAACGTCGAAGGCCACCGACGCGTGGCCACCAATGTTTGGAAGGTGCTTCAGCCAGTCCTGCAGCCGCACTGAGGGTAGGGCGCTTTTTTTGCGAAAGCACCGGTTGGCCGGGGAACGCCGGGTCGGGGGACCTGGCCTACACGGTGGGCTAGTTGGAGATGTCGGTGGCTCAGGGGGTAGGGCGATTTCTCCGAAAGCGCCGGGGGGATGTACCTCCGTCTCAAAGATTCAGCCCTACCTGAGGAGCCCTACCTGGGGATGGGTTCATCCCTCCTTGCAATTCACTCAGTAAACTCGAGCCAACCGAAGCGTTCGGGTGTGTGAAAGCTGCCGCTCAACAGCGGGTTCGAGGCGAGGAACGCACGATGGGCCCGGTCGATACGGTAGAGGTTGGCGCGCCACCGGGTTCCGACCTTGGGGGCTGCCTCCGACAAGGCCGACAAGGGGATGCGGACCTCGCTCGTCCACACCTTGCGCCCACGGTCCACCCGTACCTGCCATTCCATGCCGCTGCTCCAAGCGAAGTCGGATTCGGGACGACGGAGGCGCAGGTCGAGGGCCTCATTGTTCGGAGCCCACTCGTATTCGGTGTAGTGATTCAACTGCGACGGGTCGGGAGCGCAGAAGAATTCCACCACGTCCTTGTCCCACAGCGAACCTTCCTTGGAAACCCGCTCGCCGGAGCGTGCTTTGCCGAAATCGGTCAACTCGGTGAACGGGCACTCGTAGGCCAGGTACAGAAATCGGTCCGACCACAGCACTCGGCAGGTCGTGCTGATCTCCGGGCGGGCTCGCCCATCCACCGCCTCTTGCTCCAAGCGGAAGGGCGTCGCCCGAGACCATTCGCGCTCCCGCAACCGTCCGTCGGGCTTAAAATCCCGGGTGATGCGGTGGGCCCGCACCGTGGTGAAGGGCAGGGAACGCACGAGCAATCGACGGGCGTTGTCGAAATAGATTTTCCGGAGCACCTCGGGCGGCAATCCGATGGCGCTGATGGACCAGTCGCCCTGGATCGGCGTCATGTGCGGCCAGTTGCGGTCGCGCGTTTCGAGCCAACGCCATTCCTTGGCGAAGAACGTGGCCGCATCGTCGTCGGTGGGTTTTTCCGCATCGCCCGAAGAACCGAGGATCAACTTTTCGTACACTTGGAAATCGGTGGCGAAGAGGATGCGGTCTTGGTGCCGGGTGAAGAGCTGCCGCAGGGCCTCGGGGTCGTGCCGGCCCAGTTCTGGGATCCGCGCGGCCAGGTCGGCGTGCATGTTGGGATGCTCGGTGAGCTTGCGGTCCACCCAGGCGAGGTCTTCGGCGTTGTTGGCGAAGTGCACGCAAACGAAGGTCGTCTTTGGATGACGGCGGATCACCCGGTCGAGCGCTTCGAGCAATTTCTCGCGCGTCGGATATTGCTTCGGATCACCAAACCACCAACTCCGGTGATCCTTAAGCTCCTTCCAGCGCTCGTTCTGGGCGGTGTAGGGCAACCAGAACGCCTTCGGGTCGGCGACGTGGATGCTGACCGGCAAACCCAGCTCACCACAGCGCCTCCAGACGCCGTCGAGACGGGAATCGTCGATGCGGATCAACTGACCTTGTTGGTCGCGCAGAAAGAGGCCCAGTCGCTTGTATTCCTTCAGGCCGGCCGCGCCGAGAGCGTGCGCGCGGTTCACTTGTTCGATTGCCCGTTCGGCGAAGCCAGGTTGATCCCAACCGCTGTAGTCGAGGTTGAAGTACAGGACCGCTCGGCCCGGAGCCAATCGTTCGGTCAGGGCCTGCGTTCGTTCGAAGTCGGAGAGTTCGCCAGGCTTAGCCGTGACCGTGCCGCCGCTGAGGTTGACCCCGACGCCCACGCCGACTCGGTCCATGATCCGCAACCAGCGGCTTACGTGCTCTTCGGTGCCGTTGACGTGCTGGTGCAAGTCGATGATTCGGTGTTCCTGCCGCCACTGTTCGGGCAATGAGGGGCGACGATCGGCGGCTTGCCCGGTAAGCCCGAGTGCCAGCGCTAGGGCAAACCAGCGAGCAACGGCGGGGAATTTCATGATCACAACGGGATCTCAGGAGACTTGGGTTGGCCAGCGAAAGTTGTGGGCTACTTGAGCGTGCCTAGAAACTCCACGAGGTCGCGTAGTTCGAAGCGCGTGAGGGTCTCGCCGAAGCCTTCGGGCATGCCGCTAGGCCCGCGACTGCGAGTGCGAATATCTTTTTTGGAGAGGCTCACCTCGCCCTCGTCGGGGGTGAGCAGGGTGAGGGAGGTGTCGGTCTCGTTCCGCACCACTCCCGCCAAGACCGCGCCCGAAAGAGTGGTCACCAGGGTGCTCTCGAAGCCGGTCGTAATCTGGGCATTGGGGAGCACGATGCTTTCGAGCAGGTGTTCTCGAGTGGCCCGCGAGGCGAGTCCATCGAGCTTCGGGCCAGCATTGCCTCCAGAGTCGGTACCGATCTGGTGGCAGCGGGTGCAGGCCACGGCGGCGTGTTCGTAGAAGAGCGATCGACCCCGGGAGGCGTTTCCGCCCACGAGCGCTTCGCGGTAAGGCGAGAGGGCGTCCTTCGGAAGCTTCCAGTCTTGGTAGGCAGCCAGTCGGGTCTGGACCGCTGCGGCCGGGTGCATTCGAGCGGCCTCGACCAAATCGAGCATCACCTCATTGGCCACTTCGCGCTTCATGAGTCGGTCGAGCCACTCGACGAGAACGGCATCGACGGCGTCCGACTTCAGTTCGCCCAGCGAGGCGAAGGCGGCTTGTTGTTCAGCTAAAGACCCACGTTCGAGGAGGTTGGCCAGTTTTCCGACCGCATCGTTTGGGTTGAGTTCGGTGGACAGTTTCGAGGCGGCAAGGCGAAGGGGCTCTGCAGGGTCGGCCGCGGCGAAGGTGAGCAGGGGTTGCAGGGCAGTCGGTGGCTGGCCTAACCGGAAAGCTGCGGTCAGGGCCGCTGCCCGTGCCTTGGCTGATGCCTGGGGGCGACGCACGAGGGTCTCGAGTGCCGCGACCGAGTTTGTCAGGTGCAACCGGCTGAGGGCTTCGGCTACCGCCACCTGAATGGCCTCGGTGGTGTCTCCGAGCAGCAGTGCTGGAGCGATAGAGCCTAGCGCCTTGAGGGCTGGACCCGCAGGCCGGGCCGGCAGGGGGCGGTAGATGCCCAGGAGGCGATCTCGGGCCGGGGGCGTTCTCCAGTGGCCGAGTGCCAGCAGGGCTTCGGTGCGGATGCGTTCTGGCAGCCCGGTGTCGCGGGCCAGTGCGGCGAGACGTCGGGCCGCCTGCGGGGTGCCCAGGCGGAAGTTGGCATTCACGATGCGCAGCAGCATCGGCGAGGTGTGGTCTACGGGCGCATCGCCCCAGGGCAGTGGTTGGTCGGCTCGCAGATCCCGAATGGCTCCAGGTGCCGGAGTGGGGACGGGCTGGGGAACTCTGGCGGCCAGGGCACCTCGCCAGGCCTGAAGCGGGGCGGGTTCAGCCAATGAGGCCAGGTTCGGGAGGGCCGCCGTCAGCGGCAGGTCGTGGATCGCCCGCGCGGCCTCGAGCGCCAGCAGTGGATCTGGGTCGGACAAAAAGCCGCGGATCGCCGGTGACTGGTGAATGCGGGCCGCCAGCAGCACAAGTTGCCGAATCTCCCGGTCGGCGTCGGAGCGATGGGCCTCGATCACCCGATCGGACAGAGCGGAGGCCAATCCGTAGGCCAGCCCGTGGCGCAACACGGCGTCGGGCGTTCCAAACCGACGCACACTCCCGATGAAGGCCATGGCATCGCCCTCAGACAATCGAGCCCGACCCAAGCCCAGAGTGGCAGCCAATCGCACGCGTGGATTCGTGTGGGCCAATTGATCCTTCAGCCACGGAGCCATACCCGGTTGCCGCACCAGTTCGGTGGACGAAGCCAGCGCCCGGATGGCTTGGACGCGCACCTCACCCTCAGAGCGTTTGGCCACGCCGAGCAGCGCTTTTCCGAGCGGCGCGGGATCCTTCCGGGACAATTGCCCCAGCGCTCGAATCGCGTGGATGCGCACCCACTCGTCGGTGGCCGTCGAGGCCAGGGTCTTCAAAGTCGGCACTGAGCTAGCACCGCGCCGCGCCCACTCGTATTGAGCCTCTTGCCGAACCCTCTGATCGCGATGACCCAACAAGGACGACAGCTCCTCGGGCGTTCGATCCTTCATGCCGGCCGCGAGCAATTGCTGAGTTCGGGGCACCTCGGGATCGGCGGCCACCTCGGCGAAGATGGCTTTGTAAATTCGGCCCTTGTTGCTCTTGGGCCAGCCCTCGTGCCAGTCGGCGAAGAAGATGGATCCGTCGGGCCCCAGATCGACATCGGGCACCAGGGAGTTCCAGATCAGCGGGTCGTGCGCCACCAGCTCGTGAGTTGCACCGGCGGGTCGCAATTGCAGCGAACTAATCCCGCTCTTGGCGCTGGTGCCTTTGAAATAGGCCAGCAAAAAGCGCCCGCGCAGCGCCTTCGGAAGGCTGGTGCCCGAATCGTGGACGAGCCCACTGGGGCCGTCGGCGATGTTGGCGATGGGCGTCAGGATGGAGGCCGATTGCCCCTCGAACGGCGGGACCCACAACCGCTCCAGGTTCCACAGCCCCGCATTGCCCAACGGCGCGTGTTGATGCCCCACCCGCCAGCCGGAGTCGGCCCCTTCGATGACGGGCACCCAGCGCTCCCGGTCGCCTTGATCCGAATCGTTGTCGCCGGTGAAGAGATCGCCCTCATCGTTGAAGGCCAGTTCCTGCGGATTGCGCAACCCGCGATGAACCACCTCCAGCTTCGAACCATCGGGTTCACAGCGGAACACCGCCCCCTCGTCGGGCAAATCGATCACCGTGCCCTCTTGCGTCACCACGTGAGCACCGCGGTCGCCGCAGGAGAAGTACAGGCGCCCATCCGGCCCGAAAATGAGCCCATGCAAGTCGTGGCCCGTGAAGCTGAACCGCACTCCGAACCCGTGCAAAATCGCCCGTGCCTCCAGCGACTTGGGATGCACCTTGGGTTGGGATTGCAGCGCGGGTTCCATGGGTTTCGGGAGGTTGCCCCGAACCGAACCGGCCGGCCCGATGTGCCACAGCGACGGGATCTCGGTAAACCACACCTGCCCCTGGCGCGCCAGCACACCACTGCCAATGCCGCTGAGGGGGCTGGTGAAGTGTTCGGCCACGATCTCGGAGTGGTCCGCCCGGCCATCGTGATTGGTATCCTCCAGTTTGCGGATCACTTCTGTCTCCCGGCCCAGCGCTCGCTCGCCCTCGGGACCGAACCATTTGCGAATTTGCGCCAAGCGGTCTTCCACGGTGCGCGAGGCCAGATCGTCCTCCAGCATGAACATGTAATGCCGGATATCGAGCACACTGGTTCGGTACCGGTACGTTTCGCTGGTGAACACGCGCCCCTGCTCATCCACCGAGAAGGCCACGGGATTGGCCAATTGGGGTTCGGCCGCCCAGAGTTTGACCGACAGGCCTGGGGCTAGTTGGAACTGCTTGATCCGCTGTTCGCCCTCGGAGGATTGCGGCGCCAGAACTGGCGTTGCTGCGCGATCATCCTTTACTAGCGGTCTGAAGCCGTTGGGTGCGGCGCTGGTGGAGGTGGACGTCGAGCCCGCTGGGGCGATATCGGCGCTGAAGGCGGCGGGCATCAGCGGCATCAGCCCCAGCAACAGAGATCGTATCCAGAGTGCGCGATTCAACGAGCGGCGTGGCATGGGGCTAGCATGCAAAGGCGAGCCCGAGGGGCCAAGGTTGAGTTAGGAGGAGTCGGGTGGGGTTGGGATTGGGCGATAGGATCGACGGATGCGTGCCGGCTCAGGAGTGAAGAGCGAAATCCATCGAGAATGAGCCGGCCACGAGGGTTGGAGCGAAAGGACTCCTGATTCGGCAAAGATCCCTTGTGGAGTAACTCGGGAGTGGTGGGGAAGTGGTCGGGAAGCGGTCGCGGACGGGGTTTTCACGCCCTCGATTTCCACCATGTTTCGACATTTTCCAAAACCTCACTTGCGCTTCAGTCGATGATTCCCTTTATTTGCCGGGCTCTAACGGAGGGCGGGGTCGCCAAGTGGTAAGGCACGGCTCTGCAAAAGCTGCATCGTCGGTTCGATTCCGACCCTCGCCTCCA
>JBDKKQ010000131.1:0-5253 GCA_039796015.1 Verrucomicrobiota bacterium | reverse complement strand
ATACCGAAGGCAGGCGAGAACTGAGCCTCGGCTGGCAGCGGGATGCCTTCGAATCGACCGCCTCGATTGAGAAAAATCATGGAATCGAAGGTGTCCGCATTCAAACTCCGACCTCGGGCGGCCAACGGGCCTAATAGGGAATCCAAACTCAGAGCCGCAAACTCGCGGTGAGAATGGGCCCGTTCAGCCAATGCCGGGATGGCTTGAGAAAGTGAAGACCAAGAGCGCCAAGGGGTTTGCCGACCACTGAACGGATCCCAAGAGGCCATCAACGTCAGCACCCGCCCGGGTTCATGAAACTCGCCATAGACCATCTGAATGGGTGCATTGCTCGCGCCGGGTTGATCTGTCCTCCAGTTGCGGCCCCAATTGGAAGCCACGAGGTCGAGCCGACCATCGCCATCAAAATCTCCGGCACTCACGCCATTCCAGAGGCCGCGCCAAGCACCCAACCCCGACTCGGCGGTGGCATCAACCCAGCGGCCACCCTCATTACGAAAGAAGCGCAAGGTGTCCCAGTCGCCGGCGAGTACAAGATCCGGGTCTCCGTCGCCATCGGCATCGGTGAAGACGGCCCCACTGACCCGCACTTCATCTGTCACCCGCTGGGCTTCGCCCCAACCGTCCGCCCGACCCGGTAGGAGGACCGTGCGTGAGGTTTCAGGATAGCGTCCGGCGCGGGCGCGGGCCCCGACCAGTAGGTCGAGCTGTCCATCTCCATCTACGTCGGCCAAAGCCATCGGACCGGTGGTTGCCTCATCGGCGGGGGCATTGGTGGCGACGATGGGCTTGCCGGCCTGAAGGGTCCAACTCTGGAACCGCGGAGCCCGAGCAAGCGCCGCTTTCTGGTTGGAAAGCCCCGCTATCAGCCGAGGAGGGGAACCGCGTCGGCGATCCACCAAGACAGCGACCGCGGCCGAAACCGCTACAGAACTTAGGGCTTCGGTTTCCGGCACAAAACCAGCCGGACCGTCGTTCCGAAGTACCCGGAAATGCCCCTCTTCGTCGGCGCTAATAAAGAGGTCCGGATCGCCATCGGCGTCCCAATCGGCCCAGGCCAGACCCGGAGCCTCAGAACTCAGACGTCGCGGCAGGAGCGGTTGACGGGCAATTTCTGAGGTGTCGGGCTCCGGGGGTACCGGATCCGGATCCGTGGTGAGGCTCTCGAACAAAGGCTGCTGCACGGGGGCGGACGGCGGGGGATCGAGGGTGTCCCGTTCTTCGATTTCGATAATCTGATTAGGCTCCAAGCCACGGACGACGGAACGGCGCCCGTTGCGCCAAAGGACTTCTACTTCGAGCGAATGGGCCGCACCGGCCGCAAAGACGCGGAGAGCCTGGTCTCCGGACAGGTAACGGCCACCAGAAATCATCTCCTGGGTCTGAGTCACCGGACCACCAGTGACCTTGATCCTCGCCCCGATGCCGGCGGTATTGCCGCGGGCGCCCTTCAGGCGAACGGCCAAGCGCGGCGCCGGGCTGCTGTTGCGCAACATTCGGGCCGGACCGTTGAGCACATTAATCACCACGTCGAGATCCCCATCATTGTCGAGGTCTCCAAAGGCCATGCCGTGGGCAAATCCGCTCTGATCGAAGCCCCAAAGCCTGCCAGAATCTTCAAAGGTCAGGTCACGGCGATTGCGAAAGGCCATCGACGGTGTTTCGCGCCGCGGGAGCAAGGCCAGAGCCCTCTGGCGAGTCTCCGGGGTCTTCCAGAGGCCTTCCCGGATAAGACGACTCTGCGCGTCAATATCCTGCACATCGTGGAAATTACCGGTCGTTAGCAGCAAGTCCTCCCAACCGTCGAGGTCCACGTCGAGGAACGCCGATGACCACGTCCAATCGGTGGCCGCTACGCCTGCCATTTGAGCGATCTCAGCCCAGGTGCCGTCACCCCGCGACCGTTGCAAGGCGTTGCGGGTGACCTCTGGGCGAAATCCCGGGCGCTCGACAGGCCAGCGCACCACTCCATCAAGGGTGTCGGGTCGCTGGCGTGCGCGGTCTTGCCGCCGAGGGCTGAGCATTTCGGCGACGAAGAAGTCATCGTGCCCGTCGCGGTCGATGTCGGCCGCATCCATGGACATGGACGAGAGCGGTTGGTTGCGGAGGGCGGTTTGCGGTGCGGCCTGAAACCGCTTACCCCGGTTGAGCCAAAGCCGGTCGGGCCAATGGACGAAGTCGTTGCAAACGTAGAGGTCGGGTTGGCGGTCGCCATCGAGATCCCGGAACATGACGGCCAGACCCCAGTCACGCGGGGCATCAACTAGGGCCTGTCCTTGCTCGTCGAGGAAGAGCCCCACATTCCACGGGGCAACGACCACGTTGGTTCCGCCGCGATTGATGTACAACGCGTCCGGCTCCCCGCGTTCAAGGACCTCCAAGTTGCCATTCATGGCGGGGACTCCGAGGTAGCGATCTTTCGGTTCAATCACTGTGCTACCGTCGGGCATACGGCGCTGAACGAACCGCCCGCCCTTGGGAGGGTCATGGAAGGTGTCGGTGCGGTAATGGGTGACATACACGTCGAGGTCTCCATCGCCATCGACATCGGCCAGGGCCATCGAGGTTGCCCCGGTGTTGCGGAAGAACCCCATCTGAACCTCCGTGAAATGGCCCTTTCCGTCGTTATGGAAGGATCGCGTACCGCCACCGAGGCTGTTGACCAGCAAGTCGAGGTCTCCGTCTCCGTCGAGGTCGGCGAAGTTGCAACCGGTGGAATACTGATCCGGACAAGCAACACCCGCACGGGACGTGACGTCTTCAAAACGCCAGTCGCCGAGGTTGCGGTAGAGAACATTGTCGCCTTCAAGGCGGCAGAAATAGACATCGACGCGCCCGTCCCCATCGATGTCACCCAAGGCGACGCCCGAACCCAGTTCCAACAAACGGTTCCGGGCGACAGTGGCTTCAGCCAAATGGTTGGTGAAACCGAGGCCGGTCGACGACGATAGCTGAAGGGCGAAACCCGGACCAGCCCCGAGGCCCGGTTGGACAGTTGCCCTTCGGAATCCGGCCTCGGACTTCCACTCCAGAGTTGGACCCGATTGGCCATGGGCACGGTCCAGCATCAGGCCGATCACAAGGGACATGAATCGACCAAACACGCTCACACCACACAAATGGCCAAAGCATTTCACGGATACGGGGAAGTGAGTGGAGACTATTTCCCGGACCCCGGACGATCCAGCACGAAAGATTGACGGTTCTCCGCCGCGACGCTTCGAGGGCCGAGGCGGCGAGGATTCTCGACAAGCGGGCCGTGCGAATACAGCGTGTCACTCATTCCCATGAATCGCAGACAGTTCCTTGAGCGGTCTTGGCTGGGTAGCCTCACCGTGGCTTCCGGATGCGCACTCAGGCCGCCAGATGGCCGCCGGCCGGAGCGCCTGTTTTTTACCTCGTCGGGCAAGACTTGTGTCATCGACTCGACGGGCCAGAACTTTCAGGAACTGGAAGTCTCGGCCCCCGGTCAGGTGACCTGGCAGCCGGCCGGATTCTTGGAAGACGGGCGGGTACTCTTGCTGAGCATGGAAGCCCGACGCGATGGGCCAGGACGACCCTTCGACGAATACTACCACCAGACACCCACCCACGTGTGGGCCTACGATCTCGATCAGAAATCCCTAGAAGAACTAGCCACTCGCGATCGCCTGGCGCCGTTCTATGCGCCGCAATTAGTCCTTCAAGCCGGACGCATCCTCATGCAGGTCATCCGCACCCGGCCCGGGCAAACCTTTAACATGCGTTTGGATGGGTCGGAGGCCCGCGAGTTCACCGGTCCGGACGAAGGACTGCCCTACGGCTACAGCCTCAGCCCGGACGGACAGCGTGTGGCCTTCCACCTCGCCAGCCGGGAGGGCTACCAACTCTGGACTTGCGACACCCGCGGAGGCGACCGGGTGAAGGCCGCCGCCCAGCCCGGTCATTTGTATTTCGGGCCCAGCTGGTCTCCCGATGGTCAGTGGTTGGCCTTTCAAGACTGCCACGCCCCCGTAGATCCGGGACATGACTGGTCCGATGTCTGTGTTTGTCGCCCCGATGGGACCGGATTCCGAATACTCACCGAGGGTCAGGCGATGTGGTTCGGGGCCACCTACGGCTCGGCAAACCATCGCGGCGGTGGCTCCAATGTTCCGGTTTGGACGCACGATGGCCACATCCTCGCTCCCTTGCGCATCCCGGGCTCGAGAGTGCCGTGGGAATATCAAGCGCAGCGGCCCGACACCGATCATTTCAACCGCGAGTTCAAACCCGACCAGGCCCGCGGCGGCACCGCCATCGCTCGGATCGATCCGAAAACGGGTTCCGTCGGCTGGGTGACTCCATGCACGGACGGCGTGTGGGATTTCAGAGCGACGGAGTTTCCCGGGGGCGGCCCGGTCGCCTTCTGCCGCGCTGAAACGGGCGGAGTGCCCCACCTTCGGGTGACCGACCGGCATAGCCGGGATTCCCGGAAGATCCACGGTGGCATCGGACCCGGCGGCCTAGATCACCCGCGGTGGCTGCCCCGCAGGACACCAACCCCGGATCGATAATCCCATGGTCCGGATCGGCCCGTCCCGGCCTCGGTTCCGGGCGCGGCATCACCGATCCCCAGAGCCTGTCGCGGATCAGCCACCCAATCGCCCCGTCGACTCACCGACTTCAAGCTCCCGGGCCGCGAGCTAATCACAGACCATGAACCTGTCACCAAGTGAACCTGTAACCGTGCAGGAGATCTCGGTGTGCTCGGGATTATCGGGATGATCGGGAATGGGGCCGCCATTTCCAGCGACGCCCGGGTCGAGATTGATCCCGGATCAGCGATCCCGGTCATGGCCCGAAGTGGTCGCAACTCTTTCCTCGTACCAGCAGCCGGTCCCTCCCCGATCGAGGCCTCCTCGAACCCTTCACTCGATAGAGATCCAAGCTCTGAAATGGTTCCGGATTGACAATGGCTCTTCCTATTGCAAACTATTTGCAATAGATCACTCAACTCACCAATAGTCATGAAACTCCATTGGATTACCGCCGGATTTACCCTGATTCTGTCCGCTCAATCTCAGACCTTCATCTCCTCAGGCCATGTCGATATCGGTATCGGCTATGAAGACAAGGCCTTCGACCTGCATGTGCACCAGGAAGAACCTCTGGATCAGGAGTTCGCGCCGGGCGAGGCGGTGTTCGCCGTCGGACCGGCCTCGGCGGGGGTGTCTCCCGGCGGTGCCTATGTCAGTTTCCTAGGGGCGGCCGGAACGCCGGTTTGGATCCTTC